>CAZKZZ010000016.1:0-27369 GCA_964557375.1 uncultured Spirochaetales bacterium
TCGACGATTCCCATCTCATGCTCGTAGCGGCCCGGTTTGGTGTGGTACATGGCGTGAAACGTACCCACGATGCACGACATGGGCTCTGCAAGGGAGCCCGCGTAAAAGGCATCGCCGTTGTACTCTAAGAGACAGTCCATCTCCATGACCGGAGAAGGAATGATCACATACGTAGCATCACCTCCGATATACCGAAACGAATATCCGGGGGCCTCGAGAGAACCTTTGTAATTGAGTGCCGGCTGAATGGAAAACCGCTGGCCCGGTTTGAACTTGTGCCGCCATTTTTTTCCAACTTCGACTAACTCACCGCAGAACTCGTGTCCGACGATAGTCGGGTTTTTGTCCACATCATCAGGTACCCGTTTGTGGTCCCCTCCCTGTTTGGCCGCCTTGTAGGAGGACATACAGATACTGTCAGAAATGATATGGGCGAGTATTTCGTCATCTTTCAATTCAGGAAGGTCGAACTCTTCGAGTCGGAGGTCCTCCTTGCCGTATATTCTTACTGCTTTCGTTTTCATGCTCTGCTCCTATTTGATCATGATCTGTCCGCCGGTTACCGGGACCGCCTGGCCGGTCTCGTAGTTCTGCTCGATGAGGTAGTAGACGGTCTTGATAATGTCCTCTCCGCTGCATCCCCTTCCCATGGGCACTTTGGATTCGTAGAACTTCTTTACATCTTCGATCGTCTCCGCACCCGGTACCTTTCCGGTGTTCAGATACTGGACGAACAGTCCCCGCTTCGGGTCCGACCAGAGAGGCCCGTCGAAAAAATTCCCGGGACAGATGGAATTTACCTTTATATTGTCCTCGATGAGTTCCAAGGCAAAGCTCTGGGTGAGCCCGATCCCTCCGAACTTGGCCCCCGCATAGGCGCTGTTTTTGTTCGACCCTTTGAGTCCCGACTTGGAGTTGATCTGGATGATGTCGGTAAAGTATGCCCCGCTCGGCCTGTTCTGAAGGGCCATAACAGGAGATGCGTGCTTGACACCTAAAAAATAGCCGATGTAGTTGACTTCAGTTACGAACCGGAAATCTTTAAGAGAGAGCTCCTTTACACTGCCGGCCTTGAGAACGCCCGCGTTGCTTATATAGAGGTCGATCCCTCCGGCTTTCCGGACAACCTCATCGATCATGGCCCGGACCGATTCTTCGTCGGTAACATTCACTTCTACAGGAAGGGCCACAGTTTTTTCCGCCGCTTCGTTTAGTTCGTCGGCTAGGGTTTCCGCTCCCTCGAGGTTGATGTCGGCAATAAAAACGAGGCTTCCCGCGGCTGTAAGGTTGCGTACCAGAGCCTCGCCGAACCCTTGAGCACCTCCGGTTACGACAGAAATTTTACCTCTTACCACATCGTCCCTGCTTCGCGCTGTATCCCCGCGGGTTTCTTTCTCTCTGCCCGGGGAAACTGACGGCCCGGCCGCCGCTTTGGATTCAGCTGCTCCGCTAGGCCCGGCCGCGGGGGACCCGGGCGTTGGCGCGTCTGCCGGTTTTGTAACACCTTCCATGACAGCGTATGCTTCATCGTAGCTCGCCCCCAGGGTAAACACACCCCGGTCTTCGAGAATGACGATTTTCGGCTCACACCGGTAATCCTGCAGATACGATTCGACTTTCGCAGTGACTTCTTCGATAATCTCTTCATCGCTGCCGGCCTCGATATAGAGGGGCGTACATCCGCATATTTCGGTCTTTCCGGAGAAGGAAAGACCCGCTATCACTTTATTTCGGTTTTCAGGTTTTTTAGAAAATCCTATCTTAGCGACATCGTCTTCAAAATGGACGATTTTCCCCGCTTGTCCGTCAAAGGTGAGCCCCCGCAGCAGCGGGGATAGTAACTGATACATGATCACTCCCATTCCGGTATTTTTTCCGGATTTCTCGGATCCAGTGCTCTTCCGATGGTACTGTACTTTTCAATTTTCTCCTTAAGCGGAAGAGTTTTCAAGGGGCTGCCTTCACTAAACAGGGCGTAATCGCTACCCCATTCCGTGGCCATTTTCTCATGAGCGATGAGCGCCCAGGTTGCATCAGCGAGATGGATGAACCGGGGGTCTAAGATAATGGGGCAGTTGAATGTCTGCCTCGAGCTGTTGATGTCCACCCCGCTTATCTCCATGAGATCGTGTTCCTTGCAGAGCCGCTGGATACGTTCTAGCTGCTCCGCGCTGTTTCGCGGCGGCATATAGGTGACCGCTTTGAAACCGATCCGGGTAATTTCATTGATCAGTTCATCGAGAAAATCATCTTCGAACTTCTGGGCTTTTTTATCTCCTGTAGGACTTTCAGAAACATCACCGAGATACGCGTAAGCGGGGATGGCCCCGATCTCCTTTACAAAATCGACCACCGAGAATACAGATGGACATTCGTCATAATCCGGCTGTTCGAAGATGAGGGGGAGAAAAGAACTTTTAAGCAGCCCGAGAAGATCGTAATGGTAATGGGGGTTGTCGGCATCGAGCAGGTACTCCCGTACGGTTTTGGGGATGGAAAGATTCAGGGTAGTCTCAAGGAAAGAGACAACCCCTTTTCCCTTTCCGCTGCGTGCGATTATCTTTTTGACAAGTGCAAAGAGAATGTGCCGTTCAGTGATACTCCCCCCTTCTTTTGCCTGGGAGAGCGGGTACACATCGGTGTAAAAATCGATCGGGTCCATCCCGTAAGAGGTAATGATTTCGTTGAGTTTGCGTACCTGGACCTGGTTCCGCTCATTACGGTATTCATTGAGCGGCTCGAGAAACGCTTCCGCGTCACCAAATTTTGTGTGCGGTATGCCGTGGATGGCTATATAGGCGATATTATCGGAATCGGGGCTGTTGATTTTTTTCCCTTCCAGTTTGGTCCCGGAGAAGTTTACGCGAAGTTCAAAACCGGCAGTCGCGGCAATTCCTAACCGTTTACCGGCTTCGATCATCTCTTCACAGCCGGCAACCGAATCGTGGTCCATAATACCCACCGCCTTAAGCCCCGCCTCCCACGCTTTGTACGCCGCCATGGTCGGGGAATAGGGGCTGAAGGAGTAGATGGTGTGTACGTGGTTGTTGACCTCGTCGGTCTGTTTTACCGAGAGGGCCCCTTCCGCGATAAGGCTGCCGACCTCGCGGGCCGCGGCGAGCCTCTTTTCCCTTGCAGGGTCGTTCAACCGGTTTATCAGGGCCCCCTGTTCACTATTCATACTATTACACTCCGAGTCTGTTTCTTCTCAATAGTTCATCCGCGGTCTGCACCGTAGCTGGAGCATGTCCCGGAAGAGGAAGAACCCGCTCGTGAATGGTATCGATAATCCACTCTTTCTGCGGGAAGAACAGCGTCTCCATTTCCGCCGCGGGAGTTATCCAGTTGCGGGAACCGACTACGACCGGCGGTCCGTCGAGAAAATCGAAGGCGAGCTGGTTCACATTCGAAGCAACCGTGTGAAGAAACGAGTTTCTCTCACAAGCATCGGAGGCGAGGACCAGTTTTCCGGTTTTTTTGACCGATTCGACGAGTACATCATAGTTGAGCGGATTGATGAACCTGAGGTCGATCAATTCCGCGTCGAGGCCGTATTTCTCTTTTAATTCATCCACCGCTTCCACCGCGGTGTAGAGTGTGGCGCCGATTGTTGCGATGGTGATATGGTCACCGCTGCGGCGGACTACAGGCATGCCCTCCTCTACTTCATAGTAGCCTTCCGGAACACCGTCGAGAACAAACCGCTCTCCCATATCGTAGATTTTCTGGCTTTCGAAAAAGACCACCGGGTCCGTTCCGCGCAGGGCCAGGTTGAGCATACCCTTTGCGTCGTACGGGGTTGCCGGAAACATCGCCTTCAAGCCCGGAATGTGGGCAACAAGGGCGGTCCAGTCCTGGGAATGCTGGGCCCCGTATTTATTCCCTACACTAACCCTGACCGTGAGCGGCATTTTGAGCACACCGGCGGACATACTCTGCCACTTGGAGACCTGGTTGAATATCTCATCACCTGCACGGCCTAAAAAGTCGCAGTACATGAGCTCGACGACGGCACGCCCTCCGCTGAGTGCGTATCCGACCCCGGAGCCTACAATGGCGCCTTCCGATATCGGAGAATTGAAAAGCCGGTGGTAGGGAAGAGATTCGGTAAGCCCCCGGTAGACGGCAAATGCACCGCCCCAGTCCCGGTTCTCTTCACCGTAGGCGACCATAGTCGGGTCTTCATAGAACCGATAGAGCATTGCCTCGAAGAGTGCGTCCCGGAGAGCAAGCACCTTGTTCTTTGATAGAGGCTTTCCATTCTCATCGAGCCCGTACCGGGCCTTGTTCTTGAGCGATTTCACCCGGGGGTTCTCCTCTTTTTTGAGAAGCACTTCCGGCTCTCTGTCCTCGAATTTGTCCACCTTTTCATTGGAGAACATGACCGATTCGACAAAAGGACCGTCAACCCGGGGCGATATATCGAGATCGATAGCGAGTTTCATGGTGGCAGTGATCTTCGATACCACCTTCTCTTTCAACTCATCTTTATCACTGCTCGAAAGAACGCCGTTTTTCTCCAGATAGTTTCCATACTCGACAATGGCATCTCCCTGTTCCCACAGGGCAAGCTCGTCTTTCGTCCGGTAGGACATTGCATCAGAAGGGGAATGGCCCGATAGACGGTAGGTGACCGTATCGAGGAGGACCGGCCCCTGCCCTTTCAGCAGTATTTTCTTTTTCCGTTCTACTGCATCGGCTA
Source organism: uncultured Spirochaetales bacterium (assembly GCA_964557375.1). GTDB lineage: Bacteria > Spirochaetota > Spirochaetia > SPDA01 > CAZJBZ01 > CAZKZZ01. The sequence goes on from CAZKZZ010000016.1 coordinate 4,703, forward strand.
CGGCGAGCGGATTGTACCCGTCCACCCGCTCTGAATGCATGTTATCGGGATTGACTCCAGCCCCCACTCTGGCAAGGATGCCGAAGCCCATCGTTTCTCCGGCGGTCTGCCCGCCCATGCCGTAAAAATTGTTGAAAAAGTTGAACATAATCGGAGGAGAACCGCCGATTTCCTTGTCCCAGAGGGTTCGGTACTGCTCCATGGCGGCAACCATCATCCCTTCCCATACCGGCCCGCATCCCATCGATGCATCTCCGATATTTCCGATAACGATACCGGGTTTGCGGTTGATCCGTTTATAAAGCGCTGCCCCCACGCAGATATCGCCGGAACCGCCGACAATCGCGTTGTTAGGCATACTGCCGAACGGAGCAAAGAAGGCGTGCATGGAGCCGCCCAATCCCTTGTTGAACCCTGTAGCCCGGGCAAAAATCTCGGCAAGTGTACCGTAGAGCACGAAGTTCTCGGCAAGTTCCTTGACACTGCCTTTATGCTCTTTTTCTACGATTTTAAGGGCCTCCCCGCCCATGTACTCTTTCATGATCTCCATGAGGGTATCGTCATCGAGTTTCTCTACAGCAGAGAAACATTTGGCAAGAATCTCCCCGTGGCTTCGGTGGGAACCGAAGATCATGTCTTCCGTATCCAGGACCGTGCACTGACCGACGGCGGCTGATTCCTGACCCATGGACAAATGGGCCGGGCCGCGGTGATTGTACTCGATCCCCTCATAGTTGCCCTGTTTCTTGATCGAATCGAGCATCGTTTCGAACTCCCGGATGAGAAGCATCTGATAGTAGATGTTTTTAAGCCCATCTACTCCGTACTTTTTTTTCTCCTTTTCGAAATCGGGCTGGTATTGATTTACCGGGATATCTTTAATTTTTAGTTTTGTCGATTTTCTAACGTCTTTTGGATCTACAACTAATGATTTAGGCATGATTTACTCCTTGCGGCACGTGCTATTGCGCCAAAATAAGTTCAATATTTTCTATTGCATAGCAAAGCTGTTTCAAAAACCGGGCCGCCGGAGCACCGTCCGTGCCCTGATGATTGAACGTAAGAGAAAGACCGATATGGGGGATGTGCTGCACTTCATCATCCCGCATGACCGGTTTCAACTGGATCGAACAGACCCCTAAGATCCCCACTTCGGGCGGATTGAGCACCGGGGTAAAACTCTCCACTCCTAAAACTCCTAAGTTGGTCACGGTAAACGTGCCGCCGGTAAGCTCATCCGCTTCGATCTTGTTTTCCGAACAGCGGGTCGAAAGCCGTTTTGCTTCTTTTGCAATCTCTTTGAGGCTCAAGTGGTTTGCATTGCGGATTACCGGTACCATCAGGCCTTTGAACGTGTCTACGGCAAATCCGAGATGCACGTTGTGAAACTCACGAATTGTGTCCCCTAAGAAATGTGCATTCATATCCGGAAATCGGGGTAGGATTCTCGATACCACGAACATAACGATATCGTTGATCGTCACTTCCTGTACTCCGAACTCGCTGGGGCTGTTTTTCAGTTTTTTCCTGTAGGCGAGAAGCCCCGTAGCGTCGGCGGAACTGCTGAGCGTAAGCTGGGCGGTGGTAGAAAGTGATTCAGCCATCTTTGCTGCAATCACCTTCCGCACTCCCTTTACAGGGGTATCGTCATATCTGCCGGGAAACGGCCCCCCGGCTCCTACAGCCTGCTCCGGTCCGCGCGAAGCTTCTGCAGCGCCGGCTGCAGCTCCACCTGCGGGAACACCTGCTCCGCTTTCTGCCTCCATAGCAGAGGCAATAATGGACTCGACTGCTGCTGAAGTAAGGGACTCCTGCCCGCTCAATACGTACTTTATGTCCCGTTCGATAATTCGGCCGCCGGGGCCGGTCCCCGCTACGGTGCGGTAGTCTATTCCCTTACTCTCTGCAAGGTGTTTTGCCCGGGGTGAGATAGCGATTTTCCCGCTCGGGGTGCGGACCGGCTCACTGCCCGTTCGGGCCGGGGGCCTTTGCGGTGACGCCTGGTCCGACGCCGAAGCTGGCCGGCCGCCGGCACTCTGCCCTCCGGCAGTTTCAGCCGCTTTTTGTGTCTCTTTTTCGCTCTCCTCCGCACCGCCCTCAGGGCCTAAACCGGAAATGTCTTCTCCCGGCTCCCCGATTACAGCAATTGGTGTGAGTACCGGTACATCATCACCTTCTTCAAAGAAACGCTTCAACACTGTTCCACCGGTTTCCGATTCCACTTCAAACGTTGCTTTATCGGTTTCCACTTCGCAGAGGACTTCTCCCTCCTTGATTGCATCTCCTTCGTTTTTCTTCCATTCCAAAATGATACAGGATTCTACCGTATTCCCCTGTCTCGGCATTAAAACTTGATTTGCCATATCTCTATCTCCTCTTCATTTAAGACAATCGAGGTTCTTTTATACCAGAACCAAATGAATTCCTTGTTCCTCGAGCCGGCTCCGCACCTCGGGTTCGATTCCCGAATCACTTATAAGCATATCCACATCCTGAAGCGGTAAAACCCTGGCAAATCCGGTTTTGCCGTATTTCGATGAATCCGCTACCACCACAGTTTTTTCCGCCCGCATCGACATTTTCCGAACGATTTCAGCCCCCTCCGAGAGATGGGTCGTCAAACCGGATTCAATTGAAAAACCGTCCGTGCCCACGAACGCATACCGGACGTGGAACTGTTCGAGTTCCCGCAGGGCGATTGAGCCGACGAACGACTCCGTAGAAGCACGAAACTCTCCCCCCACCATGGTCAGATGTATCGACGGATTCGACCGGGCGTAGGGAAGAATGAGGGTCGAATTTGTCACAATATCGATGTCCCTCTTCCCGAGCAGGAATTTCGTCACAAACGCTGTGGTTGTTCCCGCCTCGATCATTATCTTGTCTCCGTCTTCGACAATCGAGGCTGCTTGTTTTGAAATCCGGTTTTTCGCCTCGATCATATTTTTCTGTCGTTCCAGGATACTGGGATGAAAGGCCGGGAAAGCGCCGCCCCGGGTCCGAATAATAAAACCTTTCTCGGCGAGACTATCGAGGTCGTTTCTCGCAGTAACCGTAGAGACGTTGAGCAGCTTGCTTACCTCTGAGACGGACAGATTACTGTCCTCGGAGAGAAGCTCGAGCAGTTCTTTTTCTCTTTCGGAAAGACTGATTGTCACTATCTATTTACTTCTTTTTAACTTTCTAAACTCTTATTAATCTATTATTAATTGCTTTTTTTTTCAAGCGGGCTCGTTCGATTTTGTTCGATTTCTTCACTTTTTAAAAAAAAATATTATTTAAACTCTTTGTGATAACCGCTGTACGGGTTCGTCCGGATAAACTCTTCGATCTGCTGTTTGGAAATCGGCTTCGTCGCCCCCTCCTGAGCCGCTACGAGGGCGCCATACCCGTTACCAAACTGTACGGCCTCTTTCAGGCCCTTCCCTGCGAGGAGTTTATGAATGAATCCGGCGGTACACGCGTCTCCCGAACCCACCGGGTCTGCCAGTTCCACTTTATAACCGGGTCCATAGATCTTCTCACCCGTATTCGAGACTGCGTATGAGCCCATATCCCCCATGGTAACCAGACAATGGGAGAGTCCGAACTCGCCGAGGATCCGGCTGCTCCGTCCGGCTATTGTCTCCTCACCGAACCCGAACAGTTCATCGAGATACGCTATCTCCTCTTCATTCAGTTTGAGAATATCGGCATACCCGAGCGAGGTTTCAATGGTCTTACGCGTGTAACAATTTTTCCGCAAGTTTATATCGAAGAGTTTATATTCTCCGCTAAACGATTCGAGCAGAGAGTAGAGTGTGCGGCGGGACTCCTCCTCGCGTTGTACTAAAGACCCGAAACAGAGACAATCCGCCTGTCCGACGAGTTCGGTAAGACCTTCGGTGAGCGTAATATGGTCATAGGCAACACCTTCGTTTATTGTATAATCCGGATTTTTCTTTTCATCGAAAAAAACATTCACCGTACCGGTGGGGAATGCACCGTCCCGCTGGATAAAAGTAGTATCCATTCCGAGCTCCTGAATCAATGCCAAAGCCTTCTCTCCGAGCTCATCACTGCCGAGCTTACTCACCATAAAAACGGTGTTTCCCAGTGCGTCAGCCCGGTACGCAAAATTGAGGGGCGCGCCCCCGAGCACGGCTCCCGAAGGGAGCAGGTCCCACAACGCCTCTCCGTATGCAACAATTGTATGGTCCATATAGCTCTTCTCCTGTGGTGTATATCATCTTATATTCTCTTTTTCTTACACAGCAGTCAACCCGGTGCTTTACTCCGGCAGCTTGCATTTCCGCTGTTTTATCGTATAGGATGGAACGAGAGGTTACGTAGATGAAAAGAAGTGAAATCAACGCAATTATGACTGAGGCAAAGCAGTTTCTCGATACGATGAATTTCAAACTGCCTCCCTGGGCGTTCTGGCCGCCTGAAAAATGGAAAGGACAGTACGACAGGTGCAGTGAAATAATCGACAACATGCTGGGCTGGGACATAACCGATTTCGGCCATGGAGATTATATGCACCGGGGTCTGTTTCTGTTTACCCTTCGCAACGGAAATATAAAAAAGGACAAGAAACCGTACGCGGAAAAAGTACTGATCTCGGAAGAAGAACAGGAGACGCCCTTTCATTTTCACTGGCACAAGATGGAAGATATTATTAACCGCGGAGGCGGCAACCTGGTATTGGAAATCTACAGCGCCGATGAACATGATCATTTTTCCGATACACCCACTATTGTATCGATAGACGGAATAAAAAGAGAGGTAGCACCGGGGAAGAAGGTAGTACTGACCCCCGGAGAAAGCATCTGCCTCGAACAGCGGGTCTACCACCGTTTTTACGGTGAGAAGGGAAAAGGGACCGTACTCGTTGGAGAAGTCAGCATGACAAACGACGACAATACGGACAATCGGTTCTACGAGGAGATGGGCCGTTTTCCTCAGGTAGAGGAGGATGAAGCCCCGCTTCACCTTCTGGTTTCGGATTATAAAAATTACATGTAAAACAGAAAACAGAGGGAACAGTATGGCGAAAAAACTGGTGCAATTCGGTGCGGGAAATATCGGGCGGTCTTTTATCGGACAGCTGTTTTCACGAAGCGGCTGGGAGGTCGTCTTTATCGACATCAATGATACCTTAGTAGAAGCGCTCAACCAAAAGAGGCGGTACAGGGTCATCATTAAGCGCAACAATGTACCGGATGAAAAACTGTGGATAGAGCGGGTACGCGCGGTCAACGGAAAAGATAAAGAAAAGGTAGCAGAGGAGATCAGTTCCGCGAACCTCGTCTCGACATCGGTCGGGAAATCCGCTCTCCCCCACATTCTGCCTTTGTTGGCAGAGGGGCTCAAACTGCGCCGTGAAAAATCGCCGGACGGCAGGCTGGATTTGATTATTGCGGAGAATATACGGGACGGGGCGGCCTATATCCGTGATGAATTACAAAAACTGCTCCCCGCCGATTACCCCCTCGGGGAACAGCTGGGGCTGGTCGAAACCAGTATCGGAAAGATGGTCCCCATCATGCGGGAAGAGGACATGCGCGAGGACCCGCTCTGGGTGTTCGCGGAGGAGTACAACTCACTCATTCTCGATAAGCACGGGTTTAAGACCGGAATACCGAATGTAGAAGGCATCCATCCGGTGAACAATATCGTAGCGTACGTGGACCGCAAACTGTTCGTACACAATTTGGGACACGCAGCCACTGCATATCTCGGTTATACTCATGACAATACATACCGCTACATCTGGGAGCCCCTCGAGGAGCAGTGGCTGTATGAGAAGGCACGGGCCTGTATGGAACAATCTGCTCTGGCCCTGAATCGGGAGTACCCTAAAGATCTCCCCATGGACGAACTGCAGGAACATATCGACGATCTGCTTACGCGGTTTCAAAACAAAGCACTTGGAGATACGATTTTCAGGGTCGGCCGAGACCTCTACAGGAAACTGCATAAAAACGACCGTCTCGTCGGAGCTATGCTTCTGTGTGAGAAGAACCGGCTGCCCTATGACAGAATAGCGGAGGCGGTGACCGCGGCCTTCGAGTTTCGGGCCGTAGACGAAAATGAGAAGCTTTTTCCGGGCGATGCTGAGTTTGTCGAGAAGGAGTATCCGAAAGGCATAGATCATATACTCGAACGTGTATGCGGGTTAAGCCGGGAAGACCCGATAGAAGCGAACGTGATCGAGCGGATAACATCTAATTACCACCGCAGATCCTGAACTCTTTGTTAGGCGATGCTAATGAAGCTGATGTAAAATAAATCGAAAAAATATAAAAAAATATTTGACAAGAATGGGTAAATCTGTATCATTTAAAGGGTCACACTTTATATAGAATGAGGAGGAATTGTATGGTAGTTGCTTCATTAGTACTGGGAATTCTTTCTGTTGCTCTTAATTTGATTATTGGATGTATTCCTATTGTCGGTCAAATTATCTGCATAATACTCGGTGTAATCGCCATTATTCTTGGTGTACTGGGTATGAAGAAGTTTCCGGACAAGAAAGGCATGGCAGTAGCAGGTTTGATCCTCGGTATTGTCGGTACAGCATGGGGAGTTATTGCTCTCATAGCATGCGCGGCAGCCGGTGCGGCAGCAGGAGCTATGGGCAAAGATCTTTTGAAGGCCGCGGAAGAGGCTGCAAAAGAGGCTACACAATAATCGCCCGATAGTGTTTCACATCTTAAAAAGAGAGAAAGATATTATCCTTTCTCTCTTTTTTTTTACGGTGACCAGCGGTTCTTTAATTTTGTATTTTGGTAACCTAAATATAGTGGTGCGAATCGTGGGGATAATCATTTTGTAAAGGACAACAGTGTAAATAAATAGTTTCATCGGGAAAATAATGGACAAAGGATGTGCAATAATTTAATAAAGAGTAATATTTTATTGCATTGCTGTCCCCACGATTCGCACCACTAAGTAAACTAAACACCAAACACCGGAGAAGAATAATGCACCCGTATCTGTTCGACTTTACAGTCGGTAATCTGCGCATAGCACTTTCCACCTACTCGCTTTTCGCCCTTTTAGGCATTCTCCTCTCAGGATTTCTTTTCATGTTCTTGACCGAGGACGGGCGGAAAAAACCGGTTGCCCACATCATATTCTTAGGGATTCTCATGATCGTCTCCTTTCTCGGGTCGAGATTGACCCAGTTTTTGATAGATCTCTCCGTAAAACAAGGTCAGGGATTGACGACCTGGCAGATTTTGTCGACGAGCGGGAGTAATGTCACCGGGGGAATCGTACTCGGCGCTCTCGTCGTGTGGATCTATGCGAGGATCGACCCCCATCGAATCATGAGCTGGCATACGGTGGATGTTACAGCCCTTTCTTTCCCCTTCGGGCACATGATGGGCAGGTTCGGCTGCCTCTCCGCCGGCTGCTGTTACGGTAGATTGTGCGAAGAGTGCCCCCTCACCATCACATACCCTGATGAGTGGATCATCGATGCCCTTTCACCCGAATCAATTGTTCACGGTCCGAGAATTGCAGCTCCGTTCATTGCTGCTATCGGTTTGCTCGCAATCGGCCTGGTCCTGTTCACCATTTTCAAACTCACAAAAACGCGGGGACAGATCGCCCCCCTCTACTTTCTCCTCTACGGGGTTTTCCGCTTTTTCCACGATTATTTGAGAGGAGACCTCGAAAGCAAAGGGATCTGGGGTCCTTTCTCCACCGGCCAGTGGTTCGGTATCGTGGCAGTTGCGGTAAGCATCGCACTCTTCGGTATCTATCTAAACCGTTACGTAAAAGGACTCGCCGGACCTCCGTATCTCCCTATCAACGGCAAACCGCCGCGGGAGAAAGATGCATTTGACCCGCAGGTATAGTAATAGTACCATTATACTGTTACCATACGAATATGGAGGAGCAAAGATTATGGAAGAAAACACAACAGAAAACGAAGTAAAGCGGCCCGGGATTGGAACCGTCATTGGTATTTTGAGTATCATCATCTGTTCTCTCGGACTACTGTTCGGGATCATTGGAATGGTCGGTATGATCGTTGCCAACTCGCTTTTCGGCAGCATTCCGGTTGATATGGTACAGGAGGCGGAAGTAATCTTGAGTGCCGTCAATACCGCACTCACCTTCGGCCTTATTATTGCCATTGTTCAGCTCGTGCTGCGGGCAGTTGGTCTTACCGGAGGGATCGGATTACTCGGCAACAAACGGTGGGCGATTGTTGTAAGTGATATTTATGCGGCAGGTATGATTGTTCTTTTAATCGTCAATTTTTTCTTAATGAAAGAAGTCGTAAACCGCATATTCCAAGATCCTGCAATAATGGCGGAACTGCAAAACGAAGATGTACCGATCCAATTCGTAAAGCGGGTCATTACCAGTTTCAGCGGTGCCTTTTCCATCATAATCGGCTCGATATATCCTGTCCTTGTCCTCGCCCTTATCAATCTTCCTAAAGTGAGAAAATTCTACGCTTCTCAGGATAAACCCCCGGTTCAGGAAGGCGAATAAAGCGAATAAATATGGAACAACAAACAGTCAGGCCAAGCGGTCTTACCGTCTTGGCCATCCTTAACTTTATCTTCGGCGGGATACAGGCTTTAGGGGTGCTCTTCTCAGTTGCTTCACTCGGATGCACGGTCAGTATAGCGGGTGTCGAACAGCATCCCAATATGACGATTCACGTTCTCACCATGCTCCTCAACGTGGGGATAGCCGCCGCTCTGATCACTGCGGGAGTAGGCTGTATAAAAGTCCACCGGTTTGCGGGACGGCTGACAGTAAACATCTATTTTCTTCTTGTCATTGTCAGGCAAATCATTAGATTTTCAGCCCCCGAAGCAGGTTCATTTACCATGTTTACAATAATAGGCCTGCTCTATCCTCTGCTTCTCTTTCTCTTCGTCAACATCGTATTTCGCGATCTGTGGGTAGAGCGGATTCCGGCGGGACCCGCTTCCGGTGCCGAGCTGGAGCAGACGGAAACACGGCCCGAACCTGCGAAACCTGAACCACATCCTGCAAAGCGCGGAAGACCCGCACCGGGCGGAAGAGAGGAGAAGAGGCCCCTCCCCCACGTGCTTCTTATCGGTTTTAACAGTTTCCGGCAGACACTCCGCAGCTCGTCGGGTATTGTACTCGCCCTCGCCGTCATGTTTGTTGGGCTGTTTACCGCCCAGCTCTTGCTTCTTCCTTTGGAACTTTTTAAAAACCAGCCGCTGCTAGCGGGGAATAATCAGGACCAGGAACAGGTCATTACCCAGCTCGAAAGCATGGCGGTCCCGCTCATCGAGCGGATTCTCGGTAATGTGACCAATGAGCCGCGCCCGGAAGGAGGGGGAGGACTGTTCTCACCGGGTCTCGGGTCCGGTATGCTGCAGCCCCTCTCTCCCGATTTGGAAGAAGATACGCCGGAGGCCGGATATTCGCCCAGGCAGTGGGCCTATTTTTTGATGCGGCAACGGCCGGGATTTCTCTCACTTCTCTTTCTGCTTTTCTGCCTGATCCTCCCCTCGGTCATTATATTCAGCGGTTTCAATCAAATATCGGAAGACGCGCGAAACCGGGGACTGCGGTACCTTCTGATGCGCACCCGAAGGAGGGACATCTTTTTAGGTAAATACTTCGGGAGCATGATGACAACCGTAATACTCTTACTGCTGCTGTTTATCTGTATCCTGTTTTACATTCATTTCAAATTGAATCTCTACAGCCCCGCTGCATTGATCTCCTGGGGGCTGCGCGGATTTATCTCGTTTGTCCTCATCTCGCTTCCGTTTATCGCGATCGCCATTGTGTATTCCGGGATGATCGATTCCGGGATCGGCTCTCTCGGGGCAACTCTGGGGACTATGATTCTCGTTCCCCTCTTGTTTCTCGCTCTAAAAAGGATGTGGCCCCCCCTCGTAGGGTTACAATATATTCTTCCCTATAAACTCAGCTTTTACCTGTTCCATCCTACCTGGTGGACAACTGTTTTGGCCGGTTTAGCTATGGCGGGCTACACAGCTCTATATCTGGCACTCGGGAATCTCTACTTTCAAAAGAGGGACTTGTAATGATAGAAGTGAAAAACATAACAAAAACATTCGGTACAGTGACCGCTTTGAAAGATGTATCACTTTCCGTCCCTCAACGTAAGATTTTCGGAGTGTTAGGCCCCAACGGGGCCGGAAAGACCACCCTCTTCTCCGTTATAACCGGATTCATCATACCGGACAGGGGGACCGTCACGGTTATGGGTGAAGAATCTGGAGAGAAGGTCAAAGGCAAGATCGGGATCCTTCCTCAGGATGCGCTGTTTCAATCGAACATCCCCATCATCGACCAGCTCACCTTCTTCCTCAAACTGGAAGGTTACTCCGCATTGGCAGCCGAACAGGAAGTGCTGCGGGTCCTGCGTATGGTCGAGCTCGATTCGGTACTCTATCGAGAGGCGGCCACCCTCTCCCACGGCATGTATAAACGGCTCGCCCTCGCCCAGGCCTTTCTCGGTTCTCCTCCCATCATTATCCTCGATGAACCGACGGCAGGCCTCGATTGGCGTTCCGCCGTTAAAATCAGGGATGCTATAAAATCGTTAAAAAAAGAGAAAACCATATTGGTAAGCTCCCACAACATGAAAGAGATGCAGGAACTGTGCGATCATGTGGCCGTACTCGAGAACGGGGCGGTTGCCGCGGTGGGTCCTGTTGATGAAGTGACCGGCATATCCCACTCCATTACCGTCACGCTCAATAGAAATCTCAACGAAATCGAAGAACGGAAATGCGCCCAATTGGAGCATCTCCAATCATTTAGTCAAATCGGAGAAAACACCTATCGGCTCCATTTCAATATCAAAGCGGGACCGGAAGAGGTGGATGCAACAGTTGCCCGGTTTCAAAAAGAACTTCTCGAGGCGGGTATTACCTTAAGATCTCTTCAGGAAGACAACCGGCTCGAAGAGCTGTATCTGCAGGTAACCGACAAACAGGAAGGTAAGGACGCCGAAAACAAGGGGACCTCAGGTCAATAGCTGGATCCGTGTAAAGATGTAGGAAAGCAAATCCCGCTTCAGCACCTTTCGGTAAAAGTTCGTGTTTCCCAATTGTACCGGTTTATCTCCATTCGAACCGAAGTACTTGCTGCTCACCGTATTATCAAACCAGTGAACGAGGGCGATTTCGTCCCCTCCGATCTCCAAAGAAGTGATGCCCCGTTTCCCGATTACACATCCCGAATTAAAGAGGCAGGGGACGAGCAGGCGGGTATTGTACAGACTAGACCGCCTTCCATTCGATGCGTCCTTTTCATAGATATGCTGCAGTTCGTGTTTGCACCGTTTAATCGTGATTTCCGCTCTTCGTTTCTCCGCACCGCTCAAGTCCGGGTACGCGCGGCACAGTTTTTCTATTTTAAATTTAATCGAGTCGATCTTAGAAAGTGATTCGAACAGCGGCCTGTGGGTATGTCCGATTATCGAAACGATTTTATTTTCCGCGGAAAACTCATAAACTCTCTGCTCAGTAGCGTATCGTTTGCTGCTGTCATGTGCTGCCGTAATGTTTTTGATTCCAAGGGGCTGTGCGAGGTATTTGATAAGAAACCCCGAAATATCATTATGTTTGGTAAAAAACACCGAGGCCTGATGACCGTGCAGTATGTACAGTGTGTTTTTTCCGTATTGAAATCGAATCGATTGATAGAGGGGATATCTGTACGAACCGCTGCGGTGCAGGAGTCCTACATCGTGGTTCCCGATAATCTTTAATAAGCGGTCCTCTTCAGCAAATGAATCGAAAAGTGAAAAAATAGTGTCCCACTGCTTTATTATGGCGGGTAATCTAAATTTCTGCAGTTCCTCTATATCACCGTTTAAGATCAGGGTATACCCGTTCTCGAGATAGTACTGTTCCAGAACAGAGGCGAACAGATTTGCATTGCCGCGAAAATCATCATTTTTACCTCCATTCCCCAAATGGAGATCACTGAAAATGACAAACCGCGCGTTGCGGTCTATCTCCAGTCGGGCCGCATCGTCGTACAGTTCAGCAAGATTGTTGGCAATAAAACGTTCGCGCGATTTCATTTTTCTTGAGGAAAATCATTATTGAGTCTACTGAAAAAACAGTAGTTTTTTCAGTAGACAACCTTAAACAGAAGTGGAGTTTTGGCTAAGTATTTACTTTGTAATGAATTATTATTTAACAATTAGCCAAAACTCCTTAACTTTCCTGAAAAAACACCTTTTTTCAGGAAAGTCATTATTCAATAACAGCGTTTACAAGAGAGTTTGTATCGATGATAAGGCTCACATCCCCGTTACCCATAATACTGCACCCTGAGATCGCTTTCATATCACCGATATAGTCGGGAAGCGCTTTGACGACGATCTGCTTATACCCCACCACTTCGTCCACCACCACAGCAGCGTTCTTTCCATCGGCAAAAACCACTAATACAATCCCGTCGGTTGCAGCCTTTTTCTTAGTTTCGATGCTGTAAAACTCATGAAGTTTTATTACAGGGATGATGTCGTCACGGAGCCGCAGCACTTCTTCGCCCTGTTTTGTAGTCGTAAGCTGTCCCTCTTCTATCTTGTGAAATGAGACAACATCGTTGATAGGCAGTGAAAAGAGCCGGCTGCCGACGAGCAGAGAAACACCGTCAATAATGGCGAGAGTAAGAGGAATACGGAGAATTATTTCCGTCCCTTTTCCGAGCGTACTCGAAATATCGATTTTGCCTCGCAGTTTTTCAATGTTTCGTTTTACCACGTCCATACCGACCCCGCGGCCGGATATCTCGGAAACTTTGTCCGCGGTCGAGAATCCGGGTTCGAAGATGAGGTTCCACACCTCTTTGTCGCTCATAGAGGAGGGATCACTTCGCAGCAGATTGTTCTCATCCGCTTTTTTGATTATTTTGTCCCTGCTCAAGCCCCCGCCGTCATCCTTGACCGAAATCCAGATCTCGTTACCTTCATAGCGGGCGCTGAGATGGATATTACCGGTCTCTTCCTTTCCGGCCTGCTCACGCCCTGCTTTATCTTCGATTCCGTGGTCGATCGCATTTCGAATAATGTGGACGAGGGGGTCTGATATCTCCTCCATCACATTGCGGTCCATTTCGGTTTCTTGTCCGCTGATCGTGAGGTTGATCTTCTTTTCGAACTTGCGAGAGAGGTCCCGCACCAGCCGGCGCATCTTATTGAACAATCCCTCCAGAGGGATCATGCGGATGGTCATCGTAATTTCCTGCATCTCGCGGGTTATTTTAGAGAGGTAGCTCGTTGCTGTATCGAAAGCATCCAGCTCATATTTCTCCAGGTCGGGATTATCGATTACCATCGCTTCCGCGGTGATCAGTTCTCCCATCAAATCGAACAAGCTGTCCAGCTTCTCCATATCCACCCGAATGTCGCTGCGCTGCACTTTGTAGGACGAGCCTTGGTCCTGAGGGGCTTTTTTTGTTTTACTCTGTTTCTCCAGCGCTTCTTCCAAGACATCTTGAGATACAGCGCCTTCCTCTACCAAGATCTCTCCGAGCTTTCTCTGCTGCATCTCCAGAGCTTCTTCTACAGCCTGCTGTGTTACTCCGCCCATGGAAACCAGCGCTTCACCTAAAGGCATATATCCCTGCTCAGCAGCTGACTCCGCCCCCGACTCTTCTTCCGGCTGCGTTACCTCTTCGTAGTCAGTCTCTCCCTGCCGGATGAGGATGAGCTGCTTACGGATCGCATCCACACTGTCGAGGATTATCTCGAGTATGCCGCTTTCCGCTTCGCGGTTTCCTCTTCTAATGCTGTCGAGTACCGTTTCAATGTCGACACTGATCGATTCAACTCTGCTGTAGCCGAAAAATCCCGCGTTTCCCTTAATAGTGTGCATGGTCCGAAACGCGTCGTTTATCGCCTTTTCTCCGCCGGGGTCCGACTGGAGCTGTTTGATGTACTCTTCAAACCGGTCGAGGAGTTCACCGGATTCTTCTACGAACTTTTCTATCATCTCCGGTGTAATGATCTGGTCCGCCTCCCCACTTTCCTGGGGGGCCTCTTTGTCGGTAATGATTTTCCCGAGACTTTCGACGATCTGTTCAATTTCCATCTCGGAATCGAGCTCGGTTACCGGCTGTTTGGTCTTTGCCAGATCTTCTGAGCGGCTGCTGAGCTCCGCCACCATGGCTTTTACGAGGTCCGTGCCTTCGAGAAGAATATCTACGAGGTCCGTATTGATGGTAATCGTGTCCTTTCGCAGCTCATCGAGGACGGATTCGAGAGAGTGACTCAACGTTTTTATCTTATTGAGACCGAGAAACGAGGAAACCCCTTTAATGGTGTGCATAGAGCGGAATATCGAATCCACCAAATCGGGCTCATCACTGTCCTCCAATTTCAGTATCTCATCTTCGATGTTCTCTAAATGGTCCTGTGCTTCCTGTATAAAAGAAAAGAGGACCTCGTAATCTCCCTCATCCGCGGTCTCTTTCTTTGTCTTTCCTGTATCTTTTTTCTCGCCTATTTCGAAGTTGGATTCTATATTTTTTCGAAACGCTTCTACTCGTTCTGCAGCGTCCGCTTCACTTCCTCCCATGAGCGAGCTTTCAAAGTACTGTGAAATCTCTGCTAAGATCTTTTTTTGGTCTTCGGTAAATGAAGCTTCTTCCGCCAGTTGGTCACAGGATTCCTTTATTTCAATTCCTGTTACTAAATCGCCCGGCGAGTATGTAGAGAGCTGTTCAACAAGTGCTTGAATCGAATCTGCCATATATCCTTAACCTGAGAGCATTTTGACTACTTTAACCAAAGAGGGGGGATCAAACGGTTTGACGATCCATCCGTTTACCCCGAGCTCCTTGCCGAGTTCTTTCTTCTGGGCGGAACTTTCCGTCGTGAGAAAAATTACCGGTTTTGCTTTGTGTTCATCTAAAGCTTTGATGTTTTTGACAAATGTAAACCCATCCATGACCGGCATATTGACATCAACAATAAAGAGAGAGACATCTTCACCGAGTTTATCGAGACCGTCCTGCCCGTTTTCCGCCTCAACGATCTCGTACCCTTCCGGATCTAACGCCTTTTTTACCAGCATTCTGATGGTAGAACTATCATCGACGCACATTACTTTTTTTGCCATACCACAAACTCCTTATAAGTTATCACCTTGGAACAATGTCACATTAGAATAATGTCACGTCCCCTTCAAAATCATCCGACCGTTGATCAGTATGGTCCTCACGAGAACTGCTTTCCGTTTCCGAGGGGGACGAATATTCATCTATTTCGAGACCTGCTGCCTCCCACTCTTCCCTTACTGTGAAATATTTTGAGGCACTCTTTTTTATTTGATTTTCCAACTCTTCTTCATCAATTCTAACGTCAAGTTTCTGCTTGTTCAACAATTCTCCCCAATCATTTTCGATATCATTGAGATACGAAACCAAATGTTCCAGCACCTGCCTCGTGATATCCTGAAATTGCTGCGAATGAATCACGTCGTTGAGACCTTCGGTAACGGCGCCTGAAAGTTTCTCCGATTCTTCGACCGAGGTTTCGACCGTACGGAGTTGTTGAAACAGGACCGATGAAATGGAACGGAGTGTCTCCTGGGCGCGCTCCATCGAGGATACAGCATGTTCTATGTGTTGTGATTGCTTAGCAAACGATTCGTCCACTGCTATCGAGGTTTCGTGAATCATTTCATTAATCTGCTCGGCAACTTTTTTCGAGTTCCGAGACAGGTTCTGCACCTCTTCCGCGATAACTGAGAACCCCTTACCGTGTTCACCGACACGGGCCGCTTCTATGGAAGCGTTGATCGCTAAAATGTTTGTTTGGTCTGCTAAATCGGTGATATTTCCTGTAAATTCGTTTATTCCCTTAACTGTTTGCTCGATCACCTGCATGTCCTCATGGTAGCTCTTGCTGAGAGAGCGAAAATCATTTATCAGGGTATTAACTCCTTCGATTTCATTACTGAGTGTTTCGAGTACGGTATCGAGACTCTTTTGTCCGGTAAAAAGCTCCGTCAATAGCTCTCGGATCTTTTCACCCACGGTTTTGCTGGTCTCGGCAATAGAAAAAATGGAGTTCGTCACTTCCATCGTAGAGTTTTCACTCTTACCCACGACAATATTGGTCATTTTTTCTACTAGAGGGAGCGAACGCAGAAACAGCTGATGTCTTTTGTATAATTGCTCTAAATCCTGATCTTTGGTTTCATTTGCATGGTCTACCTCTTCATACCGA
This sequence comes from uncultured Spirochaetales bacterium, assembly GCA_964557375.1. Lineage (GTDB taxonomy): Bacteria > Spirochaetota > Spirochaetia > SPDA01 > CAZJBZ01 > CAZKZZ01. Next base: position 20,916 of record CAZKZZ010000016.1, read on the forward strand.
TTTTGGAGTTCATCGTATTTCTGCTGCAGCTGTTCGAGCTCTTCTTTTAGGTCCGAAAGAGAACCCTCCGCTTCCGATTTTTGTTCTAATTCCTGTTTTCTCCGTTTAGAAACAACGAATGAGAGAATAAGACCAATCGTGAGTACAGCCGTAACGGACAGAACCAGAGGAAGAGTCTGAAAAAAAATCAATAACAAAGTTAACACTATAGCAATACTGAAGAAAATCGATACCAGCATAGGTTGCAATGCCTCCAATCTTTCTAATACAGTATAAATATTTATTTCGATTTTGCAAACACCTTTTTGAAAAAGTATACTTTCGTATAATAGCGCGTTTGAATTTTATAGAGTATGATGTCTATAGAGGGATTAGATCGTTATGCATGTTTTTGAAGCGCACGAACAAAAGGAGCATATTCTTCTTCTATATGCTTCCCGATTCGAGCGGGCCCTGATTCTTTCTGATTACATTACGAGGAGTTTGGAGAACAAAAACCGGCTGTTGACTATCATCGACAGCCGCTCCTCTACAATGCTGGACTATCTAATAGATTACCTCGATCCTGCAGTTCTGCCCGATTATCTCACTAATATCCCTATAGAGGAATACCTCTGGGAAAAATCTCCGGACAAAGATGATCTCTTTGAGTTAATTAAACAGGAAATCAAAAAAACCGAAGAAAACGGGTTCAAACACCTCAATGTGATCATCGATATGACTTTTTTGACCGCATATGCTCTCCAAAAAGAACAGCTCCTCGAGTTCGAGGAGAAACTGGACCACATATATTCAAATTATCCGGCATCAGGTATCTGTGTCTATTTTTATGAAACGTTTTCACCGGACTGGATTCAGGAGATAAGCGAACTCCATACAAAAACCGTTATCTCGGACTCACTCGTATTCAAACCGGGCAATAACGGTCACAAACAGAGCGGGCATGAAGCGTGTGAATTGGATGAAGTGTTAAAGACGGTCCTGTTTACACATTTCTATATGCAAAACAGAAGAGAGCACCAAAACCAAATTACTACGTACAGTGAATACAGCAAAAGCCATCCATCACTCCCCCCTGCTCCCCGGTTTCTCGAGGTAAACAACGATGTTATCTGGATTCTCAACAATAGAAATGAAATAAAATATCTGAGTCCATCCGCAGAGCAGATTCTCGGGCTTACCCCTTTAAAGGTACTTAATAAAAAAATGCACACAGTTTTTGATTCAAACATCGAAAACGCATTTATCTCTCTTGCTGAAACGAATGGACCGGTAGGGATGCCGTTTCGTATTAATCATCTCGTTCATGTAAGCACGGCGTACGCAAAGGAGGTGGATACTCTTTTCACTCCTATCGTCGTAGAAGGTTCTGTAGCGGGATATATAGCAGCTTCGCGGGACCTTTCCCGCTCCTGCATTTCGGTCAGGCAAGGTGAAAACGGAAAAGAAGCTACGGGTGGACCGGACAGTAAAAGCCTTACATCTTCCGAAAACGGCGATGGTACCGCCGCCGAGGGTGCCCCCGCCGAAGGTGCTCCTCCAAAAGTTCTAAAAGGGTTGACAATATCTCAGGAGCGGCTGCAGAAGTCCGGCTTTTTCCAAATATTGGAAGAGCCCCATCCCTCGGTACCGAAAAACAAAGGCAAAGATGAAGGGGTTATCACAAATCGAGAGTTCGAGATCATCCAGCACTTGATGGAAGGGATGCAGAATAAAGAAATTGCAGACAAAATCAATGTAGCAGAAATTACGGTCAAAAAACATTTGAGCAGTATTTACAGAAAACTGAATGTAAGAAACAGGGTTGAATTGGTAAAAACCTTCAGAGGGAGGGTATAAGCATGCTTGTGAAAAACAGCGTTAAAGAAAACGTAAAAGATACTATCCTGATAGTGGAGGACGAAGCGATCGTTGCAGAGAGCCTCCAGCGAAAATTGGAAAAAATGGGGTATAGCGTAGCGGACATCTGTGCGAGCGGCAGTGATGCGCTGAAAAGCATCGAGAAATTACATCCGGACCTCATTCTTATGGATATAAAACTGGAGGGAAATCTCGACGGTATCGAAACAGCTCAATCAATAGCGGGGAAATACGATCTGCCCATCGTGTACCTGACAGCATATGCCGATGAACCGACACTGCAGAGGGCAAAATTGACCGAACCGTACGGGTATGTATTAAAACCTTTTACCGACCGGGAATTGAGAAGCAACATAGAAATCGCCTTCTATAAATACCAGATGGAGAAAGAACTCAAAGAAAGCGAAAAGCGGCTGAGGAAAATCATTCAGGAAATGCGCAATGGTTTGCTCGTTGTTGATAATAATTGGAAAATCAGCTTTGCGAATGAGCACTTTTTAGAAATAACCGGTTACGCCCATGATGATATATATGATCAAGACGTGAAAATCCTCCTCGATGAAGATAATTTGGAATCTGTGTCCAAGCTCTGGCAGGAACACGCCATTGTTGGCGAGCGTTCTTTTGAACTGAACATCAGCAGAAAAGGGACCGCTGCCGCACGGGTCCTGGTTTCACCCAAAATATTTTGGGGAAATAAAGGGGATTTTCAAGGATGTATTTTTACAGTTACCCAGCTTCATAGGAGGTCTTCCGGTACTCCCAATCAAACCGACTTCATCCCTCAATCTCTGCGGGAAGACATCGAAAACAATATTCATAGTGCAATGCTTATCCATTTTCACGATTGGAATATCGTAGAGATAAACGATGCATTTCTCGAAGCGACCGGCTTCAGCCGGGAAGAACTGGTCGATCAATCCGCGATACAGTTCGTCAACTGGAAAAGCATAGAAGATATGAACCTGTTTCTGGCTCTGCTGAACAACAGTGAAGATGTCGAAGACCACCCGGTCCGGATCAGGATAAAAAACGACCAACTGAAAAAATTCCGGGCCGCAAAATACGTTATTGAAAAAAACGGTGCCCTTTTTTCTCTCATCGTGTTAAGAAACCTGCACTAAGGTAGCTCTTTCACAATTAGTCATATTTTGAAAGAGCCTGTTAAAGAAGCTTCCATATTGCTCCGAAAAGATAATATGGAACGTGTAAGCATACTGCAGCAAAGCTCTGCAGCAGTAACGCCTCCGCCGAAAATCCGCGGGCTTATCGAGATCATTGAAGATATTCGGCATGTCTTTGATAACTATTTTGACAGGACCTGGTTTGCCGTGCTCATAGATGACCTCCCTATCGACTCGCGGACAATACGAGAAATTCGAAACCTCGTTGCATTGAGGTTTTTCCATATCGGTGACGAACTGACAATTAGGGAAGGCATTCGAGAACTCGAAAATTTCATTCTTTGCATTCGCCAGTTTCTTCTTCCGGTAATGCGGGACAAGATGGGCGTCTCGGGGTTCCCCAACAAAAAAAGTGCTTTAGACGAACATCAGAAAATTTTGAGGAAATTCGTGTTGTACACCTTTCCCCACAACTTGGAAACACTCGCCGAACTGACTGCCGAATTGAAAGAAGCACTCTACTCCAGTTATCCGGAAATTATCCATCCGGACTCCTAACCGATGAATTTCTATACAAGCATCTCCGATTATTATGACCGAATTTTCCCTTACAGCCGAAAACAGCTCGAGTTTATAACGAAACAGCTTTCTCCCCCTCCTCTGGCCCTCCTCGACATCGGATGTGCAACGGGGGAGCTCTCCCTTGCCCTATCCGAGAAAGGATATTCGGTTACGGGCATAGATTCTGATGCGGAGATGATTTCCGCGGCAAAAAAGAAACTACAGAGGCGGGAAAGTCCATCCATAGAGTTTAGGACCATGGATATGGAGGATATTTCAACGAAGTTTGGCGACAATGCTTTCGGCGGGGTAATCTGCTTTGGTAATACGCTGGTCCATGTAACGGACCCCGCCCGACTGCAGGACCAGATTTCAGCATTCCACAACGTATTAGATAAAGACGGGCTGCTCTTTGTCCAAATTCTCAACTACGATTATATCCTCGACAACGATATCGAGCGGTTACCTTTGATTGAAGATGAGCGGATTCGGTTTGAACGGTCCTACCGGAGAGAAAGCGGGGCCGAGATTCTCCATTTCGATACCGTCCTTTTTGATAAAAAAAGCGGTAAAAAAGTTGTCAATTCTATTCCGCTCTATCCTCTACGCCGGGCAGAACTGCACCGTTACGCGGAAGAGGCCGGTTTTACTTCTCTTACCTATTTCGGCGGCTTTGATTCATCTCCGCTCGAACCGACTAGTCTTCCTCTCATTCTCACCGCTAAACTATGATTTCTCAGGCTAAGAGTTCTTTCAAACTTTCCAGATCCGTAACCGGTCTCTGACAGGCAAAATTCTCGCAGACATACACCGTTGTTTCGTTATTTATCATCTTATAGTGCGCGAGGTGGGGGACGAGAGAGGCGATGTCCTGCTCCTCGTTCCTACTCTCATGTGGGCTTTTCACCAGTACGATCTTTCCGGGCATGTAAGTGTGGTTGAGAAAGTCGAGCATCTTCTTCGTCTGTTCGGCTTCCGGCCATCCTACTACAACTACTTCCCGCCGACGGGCTAAGTTCTCCTCTATCGCGGCAAGAAGATAGGTGTGCGCGTACGGTACACCTGCTATCTGTTTTGATAAGCTTTTCCCTATCTCTTCTCCGGTCTGTTCAAACTCCTGATTACCGGTTAACCGTCCCAACCGGGTAAATAGATCGTACATTACCGAGTTGCCGGAGGGAATGGCCATGTCCAAATGGGGTTTTTCTTTGAGAAAGAGCTCATCATCGGTGCGCTTGGTCAGATAGAACCCTCCCCGGGATGTGTCCCAGAAGAGCTGTAGTGCTTTCTCGGCGAGAGCTACCGCCCGTTCCAAATAGAACGGAATAAAGGTCGCTTCGAACAGCCGGAGGCATCCCAACCCCAAAAATGCGTAATCATCCAGTTTTGCCTCTACCATTGCAGCCCCATCTCGATACATGTGTAACAGATTGTCCTCGCCTTCTACCATATACGAGAAAACGAATCGCGCGGCCTGTTCCGCCCGTTCTCTGAAAATCGAATCACCGAGCAGTCTAAAACCTTGAGCAAAAGCTGCAATCATCAATCCGTTCCAATCTGTAAGTATTTTGTCGTCCTTAAACGGAGCAGTACGTGATGACCGCAAACGGTGCAGTTTATTCCGGACTTCCTCCCACCGTCTCTTTTCCCCGTCCGCGTCGAACAGTTTATGGAGCGCCAAAACATTTATCCCATCCCCTTCAAAACCCGCCTCATGAAAGTTGCCCTCCCGGGAGACGGTCATGTGGTCGGTCAATACATTCATCTCTTCCGGTCCGAGAGTCTCTTCCAGCTCCTCCCATCTCCATACGTAGTACTTTCCCTCCACACCTTCGCTGTCCGCGTCTTCGGCGGAATGGAAAGCTCCCTTTTCATCAGTGAGGTTTTCGGCAACGTACGTGAGAATCTCCCGAGCGGTCTGCGCGAAAAGGTCTCTTCCGGTTGCTTCATACGCTTCGAGATAGGCAATTGCTAAGAGAGCTTGATCGTAGAGCATTTTCTCGAAATGAGGTACCAGCCAGAACCGATCTGTAGAGTACCGGTGAAATCCAAATCCTACCTGATCATACATTCCGCCCCGCCGCATTTCGGTAAGGGTATGAAGCGCCATATCAAGGCCCTTCTCTTTTCCGGTGCGCTTCCAGTAGCGAAGCAGAAAAAGGAGATTGTGGGGAGAAGGGAACTTAGGAGATTCATTGAACCCCCCGTGTTTTTCATCATAATTGCTCTTCAAAACATCGAATGCTTTATCCAAAACATCCTTACCGGGAAACATATCTGAGAAATCTCTTGTCTCATTTGCGATAAGCTGGTTCACAATAGATTCGGCCGACTCATCTACTCTTTCTCTTTCGTTGTTCCACACCTGCTGAATTCTGGGAATAAGATTGAGCAGCCCGACCCGCCCGAACTTGTCCTCTTTAGGAATATAGGTAGCGGCAAAAAACGGTTTTTTTTCGGGAGTCATCACCACGGTCATAGGCCAACCGCCCGCTCCGGTCAGTGCCTGGACAACATCCATATATACACTGTCAATATCGGGCCGTTCTTCCCGGTCCACTTTAATACACACAAATGTCCGGTTCAGCAGAGAGGCCACTTGTTCATCTTCAAAAGATTCTTTCTCCATTACATGACACCAGTGACAAGTAGAATAACCGATCGACAGGAATATCGGCTTATCCTCATGCTTTGCCTGCTCAAATGCCGCGTCTCCCCACGGTTTCCAATAAACCGGATTATCGGCATGCTGCAGCAGATACGGACTCTTTTCAGATTTAAGATTATTTCCGTTATTCATTACTTAAAAAATAATATATATAGAGGAAAAATCAAATAATTTAGAACAAAAAAATGTACTAAAACGGTGTTGCATGGAATCGGCAATTTCCGCATAATTATATCGTGGG
>CAZKZZ010000016.1:27379-43450 GCA_964557375.1 uncultured Spirochaetales bacterium
AGCACGAGAGGAACATTCTCTATTTTTTTACACGCGAAAAACATAGCCGCTTTAAAACACTCAAAGCCTATACGCGGAGCATTGAAGCCGCACTGCAGCCCCTCGGCCGCACTGCTGAAACATGCATTGCAGCGGAACATGTAGATTTTTCTCCGTTTTTGTCGGCGCTCGATACGGTAATCGAGAAGGCCTCCGGCCCGCATTTGCCCTTCTCTTCTTTCGGCAACCACCGAACGAGAGAGACAAACCCGATAGAAATCGTTTTACCTGCAGATTTGCGAAACGAGATTTCCTTCCCGCCGCGAATCGTAACGGATGTGGTGTTCAACAAGCTCTATATTACCCTCCGGGGAGAGGAAGATATTCGGGCTATCGAGAACACGGTCAAGAAGTACGTGCTAGACCGTGTTGATTATGCGGTGTGGGAGCTTCTCATTGGTGAGACCGCGGCAGAGCTCCTCGAATCAGGAGCCGGTGAACTCCACATTCTAAAGGAGACCCGCCTTTATAAAATGCTGCAGGCTGCGAGAAAAAAAAGGCTTAAAGGTACCGCCACAACGCTGTTTATAACAAATAAAGTCCTTAAGGCTGTAACAGAGCTTCTTTTAACGCGGGATGAGGTGCACAAGGGAAGATGGTGTGGAGAGTTCGAAGCACTGGAGTTCTCTCTTTCTCATCAGGTGTTATCACTGCCTCCGGTCGATATATACTCGTGCTATAAAGAGTTTTTACACAGTGCCGGTAATCTGATTCGGTTATTCGCTTCCGGGTTCGATACTGCCCGCAGGACGGTCATCAGAACGGCATTCAGAACGGCCCGCTGGGCAGCCCACAGAACGGCCGCCGCTGTAAAAAAAATCAGGCTGAAACTCTCGGGTCTGTTCACCCGCTTTGTACGTACCGTCTTATCGATGTCTGTTTCGCTTGCAAAGGCGTTGTTACAGTTTTGGACTGTTGTGTCATCCGTTCGATGGAAAGCAGCATTCCAGCTGGTGATCATCCCGATTCTTCTCCTAGTAATCGTCGGAGAGACATCCCCGGTATTTTATCCTGATGAGGACGAAACTGAAATCCGACCCTCCATATCGTTGGATGCCACGGCCGAGCTCGAGAGGGTGATCACGCAGCCCCTGGTTACTCCGGAGAGTCAGGAAATTTCACTCGAAAACGGTCTGAAATTATTAACTTCCTATCGGGGACGAAACAGCTCGATCGAGGGGATGGGTATCTACTATTTCGAAGACAAGAATATAAACTTCAGCAATCGGATACACCTGACGTTTGATGACGGACCGAACCTTACGATCCTCGATAAAGAGAGGGAGATAACCGTAACGGACAGAATACTGGATATTCTCAAACAGTTGCATATAAAAGCAACATTTTTTATAAATGGAAATAACCTGGTGGATGAAAACGGCCGTCCTCTGCCGCCTGCCCGGCAAGTAGTGGACCGGATGATTAGTGAAGGCCATATTATTGCCAACCATTCATTCAGTCACCATAATCTATCAGCAGGTGACTATAACGACGGGAAAAATGATATAAAAGAGATAAAAGAGGAAATAACGCGCACCCAGACAGCGTTGGATGCACTTCTCGGGTATCATTATCCGATGCGCTATTTTCGTCCGCCCTATGCAGAGGCAGGCCGTAATGAAAAAGTAGATCAGGCAGTTCGAGAGCTGAGAATGGAGATGATAATTTTTCAAATAGACAGTTTCGACTATCGCTTACAGAGTGATAAAAGCTATGATGAACCGACCATTCTCAATAAAATGGAGGAGGCGATAGAAGACTCGACAGGTGGAGTAGTTCTTCTTCATGACAGAGAAAAAACGGCGGAATTGCTGCCCGACATACTCCGCGCCTGCAGTACAACGGCAAATGAAGCCGGTGTTTTCACACAATCCACCCTCTATGAACTGCTGAGAATAAAATACGGACTTCTGAAGGATTTTTGATGCGTATTGCCAACAGCCTGTTAAACCAATGCGCAAAAGCGCTGGCCGAGTCCATGGATACTCACACCATGTGTATGATCGCAAAAAAGCTCGCCCCCGATTATGATATATACGAGAGGACCGGTTATCCGACGAGTATTGCCATTCCGAACCTCGAAGTTGCAAACCAGATCGTAAACGATGCGGCAGTCTCCGGACTATTTCCCAATCTGGTTAGTTATCTCATCGAAATTCAGGAAAGCGGCCATATGGGGAGGAAATATCCAATATCCTATCTGAACAACATTATCCGCGGCGTGTATGAACTGGGATTTGTATACGACAAAGAGAATGAGATGTTTGTCGAGAACTCACGGTACCGACAGACCAGGAATTGGGGAGCACTTCAGAAGGGGCATGAATACACAATAGCATTTCTTCGCGTTGATATTGCAGGCAATACCTCTCTGGTCCGGCAGCATTCCACCGAGGAAGTCGAGAAAGCGTACGATGATTTGCGTGCCATCGTCTTGAACTCCACATTGAAGAGAAACGGCAGAATGTGGTCCTGGGAAGGAGACGGGGGTTTGGCAGCATTTTTCTTTTCCAACAGGCATCTGCTGGCGACCTTGGCAGCAATGGAGATAATTCATTCCATCTTTTTGTACAACTGCATTGACAACAAACTGAAGACCCCGCTAACAGTCCGGATTGCAGTTCACTCCGGTTCTTTTGAATACACGGAAAAAGAAGAAGAATTGACGAAAAGTGATACAATCAAGCGGATACTGGAAATTGAATCTACCCATACAAAACCGAATGCGATTACCATAAGTCCGGTAATAAAAGTCATGCTCGATGAAATCGTATCGAACAAGTTTTTACCGATTACCAGTAGAGGGGACAGAAAACTGTACGCGTATGAATTGGAATGGGAGCCGGTATGATTGTTATTCTACATTCCGATAACAATACGACCATAAAGAAATTCGATTCGCTCTGTAGGGCCCGCAGTGTTGATTTTTCCGTAAAACCGGTTACCGAACTCAAAGACACCTTAAAAAACCGGAATAACAACACCATTTTATATCTCGATATCTCGGACCCCGGGTGGCGCGACCCGGCTAAGCTGGCCCGTTTTCTATCCAGACAAGACGAAGCTCATATTGGGATTATTGATAAGAACGGGACTATCACCGACCCCGCGGCGCTCTTCCATGCAGGTGCAATAGATTATATTGGCCAAACGATCCTGAAAAAGGGTGTATCATCCAAACGAATAAAACAGATTCTCAAATATGTGGAACTATATAAAGATGAACCTGCTGAGATAACGAAAAAGGAGACTTCCACTCTCTATTCAGGAAAAGATTGGAAAAACATAAAACCGGGCAAAGAATACACTTTTTGTTTTATGTTTACCGAACTGGACCTGCACTCTGACTGGGAAAAAAAATCAGGAAAATATCATCTCGACAAGGTCGGCTCGGATTTTCACAACTTCATCGAACGGCGGGTCTCTCCGATGAACGGAAACATCTGGATATGGGACCAATTCGGCGGACTGGTATTGTTCCCATTTGACGGTGAGGTGTGCGATCCGATTCTAGAATGTTTTAAAATAATCCTTAACAGGACCATTATAAGCACGGAGGAGTTTTCCTACGATATCCTGCTTTCTTACCGTATTGTTCTCGATATCGGTAATACGGTCTACAGAAAGCGGGGTGATACGGGAACAGTAATTTCGGACACTGTAAACTCTCTCTATCATCTGGGAAAACGGTTTGCCAAACCGAGTAACTTTTACCTGACAGAAGCTGTCATTCCCTATGTACCTCCGGGAATAAAAGACTATTTTCTCTACGCGGGCGAGTTCGAGGGGAAAAAGCTCTACAGAATGCGTCTGCCGAAATCGTAACGGTTTTTGATTATAGCACTATACATTATAGCACTATACAATGAGGAGTAATGTCATGAAAAAAATTTTGTTTGTTCTTGTTTTGGCCGCGGGAGTGGGCGGCCTCGGCTTTGCCGGGGGGTCCGTTGAAGTAGAACCCGTAGTTGACAGCGAAGGGTACACAACCGTTGAAACTGAGGATGTTATGCTCAAATGGAAGATATCGGAAGAGAATGCCGAGTTTATTGTACGCGCACCGACACAAGGATGGATCGGGGTTGGATTCGACCCGTCTAATGCAATGAAAGACGCCAATTTTATTATCGGTTACGTACAGAATGGTGAGCTTGTTATCGAAGATCATTTCGGTGAAGGCCCTTTCGCGCACAAACCCGATAGGGAGTTGGGCGGAACGAACGATATTATCGAATATACCGGAAGTGAAACCGAAACCGGTACGGAGATGCAATTTACGATTCCTCTCGATTCGGGGGACTCTTACGATACTCTCATCGAGAAAGGGGGCGAACACGTTATTCTTATCGCCTATGGACCGGACCGTAGTGATAATTTCGAAACAAAACACGCGAAACGAATACGTTTTTCCGTAACCATGTAGCGGGACTCATCACTGTATGAAATCGTATATTTCAGAAAAAAAGAAACGTATAAGCAGCTATCTGAGTGAGTTTATCTCCGGCTACGGCCCTACGCTGGAGTCAATTCATCCCATCGGCGAAAACTTGAGCAGTAAGCTGCTTTCGTTTACTTTAAAGGGTAAAATGGTACGGGGTGCGCTGGTCAGTCTCGGCTATGAATTATTCTCCACTCCGAACGATACGGTCACGATACCGCTCGGTGCGGTACAGGAACTATTTCAATCAGCACTTCTGATCCATGACGACATCATGGACCGCGACAGACACAGAAGAGGTTCTCCGTCGATCTATGCCGAATACATCACCCTCGCAGAACAAAAAAATTTCACCGAACCTGTGCACACCGGAGAGGCGTTGGGCATTTGCGCCGGCGATATCGCCTATTTTCTGGCATTCGAGATTCTCTCAAAAAACAGCCTTCCCGCTCATATCATCACACGCCTGCTCACACTGTGCAGCAAAGAATTGACGCTCGTGGGAATAGCACAAATGGTAGATGTTTTGTGGGGGTCAGACAGCGAGCTGCGTTCGGTCGATGAAATTATCCATCTCTATACGTATAAAACGGCCCGCTATACCTTCTCTCTCCCTCTCATGGCCGGGGCACTGTCTGCAGGAGAAAACGAAGAAGCTGTTTCATCTCTCGAGGCTATTGGAACTCAGCTGGGCATTTTGTTTCAAATAAAGGATGATGAGCTGGGGATGTTCGGCGGGCAGGATACGATTGGAAAACCGGTCGGCTCGGATATTCGAGAAGGGAAAAAAACACTCTACTATCATCATCTTATAAACAGTACCGAATGCGAGGACAAACAGTATCTGCTCTCCCTATTTGGAAACAGCAATATCACGAATGAAGACATCGGGTTTGTTCAAAAACGAATAGTGCAGCTCGGCATCAAAGAGAAAGTAGAAGCCACAGTAAAAGCCATTGCGGAAGATGTAAGTAGAGAAATAACCATGCTCGCCTGCCGGAACGAAAAAGCCCGAGGTTTACTGATGAACTTTCTTGCATACAGTCTCGAACGAACCCACTAAACCACTACAAACCGCAGCCCTACGAAAAACAGAGATTGGATGAGTACATATATGGGCGGATAATCACTCTTGATGCGAAACCGTAACAAAAAATAGCCGAGCGCGGCTGCGAACCCGATAATAAACCACGCGAGGTAGTTTTGGAGCGGGACCTTATCACCGATCCATCCCCAGTATCCCAGCGCCATCGCTATCGGTTCCATGAGCCAATCGAAAACCACCCCGCCGCATGCTGTAACAAAGGCAGCCAAAAGCCTGTTGGAGATGAACCTGCCGACGAAAGATGCAAGACCGAATACAACAATGGTCCAATTAAAACCGATTACCAGAGGAACATCGAGTATCTTTGCCCCCAAGACATCACCGTAATAGTATTCACCGAAGACATTACCGGTTGCCACTCCCGCAGCCTCGACGGCGAATGTTGCCAAAAACGTAATGACCGCCCAGCCGAGAAATATCTTCCCGCCTTCCAGAAGTCCGGCACCGAAAATAAATAAACCGAATATCAAAAGTACATAGGGGGTCAATATCAGCATCAAGGGATAGGTGAAGGGGAGTGCATGCCAGAGGATCCCCATTGCGTAAAAAGAAGCGAGTACAAAGATAATGATCTTTTTGTGGGAATACACTTTCTTCAGTGCGTTGATGAATCTATTCTCTTCCGGGCTTTTATTCATCTTTTGATGCCTCCTCTCCTTTTTTTAGGGCCGGTATTGACCGCGTTTCTTAAAACAGTAAATAAAATTCGTAGTTTCGAAGGTTTGACTTTTTTTTCATACACAACGAGCGGATTTTCACGGATCACGGATGCTGTCCATCCGTACATATCAGCTGCCGTCTTGATAGGAATGAGATAGCGGCGGGGAATGTACTGATACCCCCTTTCGGCCTCTTTTTGCCAGGTATAATACAGATCAATATTATTGCGAATAAACGAGGCAAAGCGCTCTATTTGAGATCCCGAAGCGGTTACATCTCTTTTCTGCAGGGAGGTAAGCCCCGAATCCGAGGGGGGAAGGTAAGTCCTTCCCAATGATATGTCCTCATCAATGTCTCTTATAAAATTTATGTACTGCATTGCCCTGCCCAACATTTTCGCTGCATGATGAGACTCACCAGGCAGGTCCATAATGCGTGTCATATACAATCCGATTACCTCCGCTGACCCGTAAATATAACGCAGTGTTTCTTCAAGCGTTGTATACACTGTTTTAGTCAGGTCCATTTCCATAGAATCGAGAAACGCATCCGTCCATGCAGGATCAAATCGTTTTCTTGCTGCAAGGTCCGTAAATGAATCGATTATAACATCACCGCACAATTTGCCATTACGTGATGCTTCATATCGGTTGCGGAAGTCATAGAACCCGTTCGGGTCCTGAGGAATAGTATCGACGAAATCATCGGCCGTGCGTACGAATGCATAGAGAATAAAGACATCTTCGCGGACCGACTTTGGAAAAAAGAGACTGCTGTTGAAGTAGGTCTTGCTCCCCTTTTTGAATGTTTCTTTCTGAATTTTTTCAACTGCCACTGTCCTGTACCTTTTTATTGAGAATTTTTACCAATCGAGGTCTGTTGTATCTTTGTATTATAATGAAAGGCAGGTTCAATACCACCACGAGCGGTAGCATGATCAGTACTCCGAGAGGAGGATTCCACACGAAAAAGAGCGGCAGCAGGAGGATAATAACCCAATGGACCAGCTCGGCTCTGCATGTCTCTTTAGCAAAAGTCGCTAAGTAGTTGATGCCTCGTGTATCCGCTTTCCGCTTTACAAATCCGCCCCTGAACACTCCTCCCCCTTCGGGCATAAAATCTTTCCACACCTTGATATTGAAAACGTCCTCGTATACCTTACCTTCTCTCTCCCACCTAAAGGAGCGGAAAAAAAGAGCACGGTAATCAAAAAGCCGCACCGGAATTCGATGGATAAAAAACCCGGAAAAGAAAATGACAAAAAACCAGCCGAGAGAATTAGCAATAATGAGAACTAGCGCACTCTTTATTTCAATTACCATGACCGGTCCGTTATCGCCTTAGATAAATAACCCTGCCCTTCCATCTGACTTTTCCTACGACCGCAGTTAATATAATAGAAATAAAAAATAAGAGCAAAAAGAATAGAAAATAAAACGGATAAAACAGAGCCGTTGTAAAGAAAAAACGTCCCACACGGCGCAGGAGCAGATGGATTTGCACTACATATGCTCCGTAGGTGATGAGCGCGGCGGCTAATAGCCGGTAAGCAGGACAGAGGGCCGTGAACAGCACTGCAGTTACGGAGTTGATGATGCCGGTGAACCAGAGAAAAAGGAGGATTACCGATAGGAACCCGGTCAGGGTGGCACCCGCGGCCATATTTTTCGTCCAACCCTCGAATAGCTGCAGTATACCGCCCGGATACATGCGGAACTTCATTTCGTTCAAGCCCATAAACGGTGTTACCCGTTTTTCTTTTTTCAAAAACTGTTTAGCAAGCGCTACATCATCGACTACATGATCGCGGACCGTTTTATGACCCCCTGAATCAAAATAATCCTTCTTAGAACACACCATGCACGGACCGAAACTCCCTTTTCTGCCCGCCGCCGCTACCGACACGATGTTGAAGAAAGCTGAACACTGCTCATAGAACTTTTCCGTGATATGCTTCGGCTGCACCGAAACCAGTCCCCCGTGTTCCAGCCATACCGCCCTGAGTGCGGAGATTGCCTCTTTCCCGCACCAGACATCCGCGTCAAGGAACAGGAGCAGTTCATATGTTGCGGCCTCGGCACCGGTCCAGCATGCCCAGGATTTCCCGGTCCATTCTTCCGGTTTTGACTGTACGTGCACCACCCTGCAGCCGTATTGCGCCGCGATCTGGGCTGTTCTATCCGAAGAATTATCATTGACCACGATTATCTCATCCGGGGGGCCGGTCTGCCCGCGGAGTGAAACCAGCAGCCGAGGAAGAGTCTGCTCTTCATTGCGCGCCGGGATGATTACTGAGACGGGGGGGCGTCTCCTCCGCAGCGGATACTCGGATAGTTTTTTTACCCCGACAAACAAGAACCATCCGGCAACCCAATACCCGACGGCGGACCAGAAAGAGAGCATTCCAAGGGTGGACATACTACCCCTTACTCATCTCATCTTTTATTCTCTTCGCTGCCAGTTGGGAGCCGATAAGCTGCATGGGCATGCCGATACCGGGCTGGGTGTAATGGCCGGTATAGTAGAGATTGGAAACTTTTTTGCTCCGATGCGACGGTCTCAACAGTGCTGTCTGGAACAAAGTATGCGCGAGCCCGAGCGAGGAACCTCTATAGATATTGTTTCCATCGATAAAATCGCGATGACTGATAATTCTCTTGTATGTAACAAGAGAACGGATATCCTGGCCGGTCAGACCTTCGAGGTGGACAAGTATATTCTCCGCGTACCGTTCCCGGAACTCATCGGGATCATCGAGCCCCGGAGCGACCGGTACGAGTATAAAAAGGGTCTCTCCTCCCTCAGGACAAAGAGTGCTGTCCGTTTTTGAGGGCACCCCCACATAGTATGACGGATGTTCAGGCCACACCCTCTCGTCAAAAATCATCCGGAAATTGCCTTCCCAATCATCAACAAAAAAGAAGTTGTGGTGAATAAGGTTGTCGACTTTTTTCGTGAGCCCGAGAAAGATAAGAAAAGTCGAGGGTGCCATTACCCGTTTCTCCCAATACTTGGGAGGATAATTTGCGTACGTTTTGTCGATGAGGGCCGTATCCGTGTGGTGATAATCTACCGAGGAGAGCACTATATCCGCGGGAATAAACTCTTTGTCTGTCCTGACTCCGGTTGTCCTGGCCCCTTCGGTCCCGCCCTCAGAGATGTCGATCTTTGTCGCGTTCTCACCGAACCGGTAGGTTACCCCCTGCTCTTCTCCGAGCTTGTGCAGCGCCTCCACCATACTCCCTATTCCTCCTATGGGATAAAATACTCCCTGAGTCAGATCGGCATGACTCATCAGGGAATAGAGTGCCGGCGTCTTATAGGGACTGGAGCCCAAAAAAACGGTATTGAACCCGAGGACCTTTCGGGCCTCACCGCTTGTAAAATACTTTTTCATAAAAGAATCGAGACGCCGAAATATATTTAATTTCAGTCCATCTCTGAGCACACGCATATTCAAGAACTCAAAAAAACTGGTAAACTCCCGATAGAGGAACTCATTTACAGCGATCGAATATTTTAACTCGGAGTTGGCAAGATAGCGGTCCAGTTTCTCGCCCCCGCCGGGTTCGAAGGAATCAAAAACTTTTTTGTTCGCTTCACGATCGCGGGAAAGCGTGACATTGCCCTTCCCTTCAAAAAAAACTTTATATGAAGGATCGAGTTCGACCAGTTCGTAGTAGTCGGAAATCTTTTTATCGAAGAGTTCGAAAAAATGTTCGAATACTTCCGGCATGAGATACCAGGTGGGCCCCATATCAAAGACAAACCCGTTTTCTCTTGCCACCCGGGCGACCCCGCCGGGAACGGAATGTTTCTCGATTACGGTTACATCAAATCCTTCCTTGCCGAGAAGGGCTGCCGAGGAGAGTCCTGATAATCCGGCTCCGATAATGACAACTTTTTTTCCCATTTTTTTCTCCCAAACTGTATTTATCCTAAACAGTATTACACCCGTTTTTCATATCTAAACGTTACGACGGTGAGCACAAAAAAGATCACCCCCATTATAAGCAGCCAAAAAAGAGAACGTGTAATGCTTTCGATTCCATAACCCAATACGAGGGTAAAATAGACTGCATTTGAAAGATGCCATGCCGGATTTATTTTGGTAATCCAGGTCAGATACGGCGGGAGGACCTCTAAGGGGACAAATATACCGCAGGTAAACAGAAACAGAATGGTGAGGATCTGGGCTACGGCGATGGCCGATTCGACCGATTGGAGAAGACCGGAGAGGAAGAACCCGATAACGGCAAGAGTGGCCGTGCCCAACAGAAAGGTGACCGCAAAAGCGAAAATGGAGGGATTCAGACGGGCGCCGAACAACAACGCGGCCACAGCCAAAAGGAGGAAAAGCTGGGTCACACCGAAAATAATCCGCTGAATTATAACACTGATGGTAAATTGACTTTTCCGCAGCGGAGAGAAGGCAAGCCGTTTTAAAAACCCCTGTTTTCTGTAACTGATAATGGTTTGAGGAATTGCGGTGAAGCAGTTCATCATCATGGCAATGCCAATAATTCCCGAAAGGAGAAAGTAGATATACCGCAGGGGCCTCCCTCGGTTTTCGAGCAATTCGATCTCGTACGTAACCGGGACCCGCCCCCTTATAATCCGCTTAATGGAATCCAACGTCGATTTTTCCAGTACAGAAGAGAGTACGGACTGAAAAGGTCTATTCTTTTCCGTAACAAAGACCGTGTAGGAATCCTCCTCTTCACCGAAGGTGATAAACGCGTACAATGTATTCTCTGCTAATGCCTGTAGTCCTTTTTCCCTGTTTACTATCATCGTAGAAACGGTCTCGCTTTCCTCGAGCGATTTCATAACGAATCTGTTAAAAGATTCCGACTGTTCGGACAACAACTCATCGACACCAATGGTAATGGAGCCGTTTCGTACATCCGTTTCACCGAGAAGAATCCCGAAGAGAACGAACATAAACACCGGAAAAAGGAGTATCCAGAAGATCGAATCCCGCGAGCGGAACTCCTGGAGAAAAAACGATTTGGAAAGATGGAAAATGATGCCGAGACTCTTTTTCATAGATTACACCGACTCCTCTTCCTGCTGGTAATCCGGATAGTATGAGCCGGTTTTTAGAAGAAAAACATCTTCTAATGTCGGCAGTTCGACAGATAACTCTTCTACCTCCGTATTATGCGTCTCCGCAATAGAAAAAATCGTGCTCAAATCCTGTTGGACATGGAAACTCTGGATTGAAATGGTACCTAATGTATTCTGAACGTGGGGGAAGGCCTCCGAAAGATCCTGCAGCAATGTGGAACCGCAACTGTTGCAGGAAAAAACCACACGTTTTTTGAGACCGGAATCGAAGATAAGCCGTTTCGGGGTGTCGAGCGCAACAATCTTGCCTTGGTACAAAATTGCTACCCGGTCTGAAAGGGACTCGGCCTCATCCATATAGTGTGTCGTAAAAAGCACCGATTTACCCATCTCCCTTAAGTTATTGATTATTTCCCAAATCTGTCTGCGGGCGTTTGGGTCGAGCCCTGTTGTCGGTTCATCTAAGAAAACCACTTCCGGATCATTGATAATGGCCAGTGCAATCTCGAGCCGCTTCTTTTCGCCCCCGGAGAGCTTTCGTACCAGAGACTCTTGTTTTTCCTCGAGCCCTACCAACTCGAGTACTGTATCTGGAACAGCCCCTCTTTTATAAAAAGAACGGAAAAGATGGACCGCTTCTCTGCAGGTCAGATTATTCATAGGCTGGGAGTCTTGGAGCTGGACACCTATTTTCTCCTTTATCGCCTGCTCTCGGGGATTTCCTCCTAAAATAGAAAATTGCCCACCGGAGTACTTGCGTATCCCTTCCATTATTTCCATAATCGTGGTTTTTCCGGAACCGTTCGGACCGACAATGGTAAAAACTTCACCCGGGTAGACCACGAAGCTCACACCTTTCAGGGCCTGTTTTTTCCCGTAATATTTTTCGAGGTTGGTAACTGCTACCATACTTTCTGCGGCTGTATTCGAATCGGCATTCATGAGCTAACCTTTGTTAACTATCTCAATATAATGAAAAAAGAGTAGCACAACTTTAGGTCCGGAGCAAGAAAATAGTCCAAATACCAGGTGTTATTGCACTTTTCTTGATTTTTTTCCTCAGTCGAGATAGTGTATGGTTATTCACAGACCAGAGAACAAGGAATAGGCCATGACCAGAGCTGAAGCTGAAGAAAAGTATTTGATGTGCTTGTCCTTAGTCGAAGTGCTTGGCGGGGATATCCGGGAAAAATGCCTGGAAAAAGGAATACCGGAGGATTTTATTCAGGAGTTCACCCAGAGCACTGAAGAAAAGCGAAATGCGTATGACAAATTCTTCGAAGAACATGATGCAGCGGGAGAGCTCCAGATTTCCGAACGGGAAACCGTGAAAAAGCTCAAGAACTTTGGTGTCGCCGCGGGAGTGGATAAGATGGGAGAAAAATGGATCGTACTGAACGGAAAGAGCCCTGTCAATTCAGTAATTCTCGGCCTCTGTAAACACCTTCAAAAGAATTACAGCTATAAATACTGGAACAAGAAGAAATAAAATGAAATCTACAGACTACATCCGCTCACTCTACGCAGACGAAAATGTTACCATCCAGGAAAAAGCTCTCTCGCTTTTTATTCTGGCAATTATCCTCGGGATAGGATTTCTCGCCCTCGGAGTCATACGGCTTACTACAGGTTCTATTCTTATGGGGGTACTCGAGATATGTGTGTCCTTCATACTTGTTCTTTTCCTCGTGGGGATTCTTAAAAAAGCATTTCGGATAGTGAGTTCAGGTACCATCCTCCTTTTTTGTCTTGCCGGGGCCGGATTATTCCTAGTCCGCGACATAACCAGCCCAAATGATGTATATATCCAGGCGACCTATATGATCCCTGTTTTTGTTACTGCTCCGCTTTTAGCGTATGCCCGATGGCAGGTATTCGGTGTCGTCGGATTCGGAGTAGCTGTCCACTCAGCACAATATTTTTTACGACTACAGCCGGTCCTCGAACAGATGCAGTATACGGGAGAGGCCCTTACGGAGTTTCTTGTTTCTCTGCTCCTTATGATTTTTGCAGGCGTTTTCATCCTTCAAATATTCAGGATGCAGATGCAGAGCCTCAAATCGATAAACATGCAGGCACGCAGGGCAAATGAACAGTACAGCAGATTAAAAGATCTGATCGATACCATGGGAGAGGCGTTTAATATGGGGGAGCGCCTGCAGGAACAGGCAGAGAACAATGAATCCATCGCAGCGGACATCTCCGAGCATCTTACTTCGATGTCTGCGAGTATTTCGGACCTCCTCAAAAGTATAAATAACGGGGCCGCGGCCCAGGAGAAAATCGGTAATTCAAAAGAAGCTATGAGGGCTATCACTGAAAAGCAGACCGAAGTAATCAGCACCTCCTCCGCTGCAGCGGAAGAGATCACTGCTCAGGTAAATTCCATAGCTAATTCTGCCGAACAAAAACAGTCGGTTATCGACGAGCTTGTTGAAGTCTCCGAACGAGGAACCGACACTCTTCATGAGATGGCCACTACACTGCGGTCAGTATCACGTTCTTCTGAAAACATAATAGAAATCATTACCGTCATCGAACAAATTGCTGACAGAACAAATATGCTGGCGATGAATGCTGCCATCGAGGCTGCTCACGCCGGAGAGTTCGGACACGGATTTGCTGTGGTAGCAGAAGAAATCCGCAAGCTGGCAGAGGAAAGCAATGACAACTCCCGAATGATCCGTTCAACACTCGAAGAAAGCAGCACACTGATAAACCAGTCCGTACTATCAAGCGAGAAAATGGGAGCGGTATACGGAAACATAATCATGAAGATTACCGATGTACGGAATGCCCTGTTGGAGATCGTAAGCGGCATGCAGGAATTGAAGGAAGGACAGGCCCAGATCGAAGAAGCGGTTGGCCAGATTACCGATGTCAACAGAGAAGTAACCGGCTCTCTATCGGGCATGGAAGATGATATAAAAACCGGTTCAATGAGTATGACCTACATAGGTGCCACTGTTGAGACGGTTCAGGAACAAATAACAACCCTCACTGAATTAGCGGAAAAAGTCGTAAACGAAGCAGGAAAACTGAGCAGTATCGGAGCGGAAAACATCGAAAACTTCCGTGAGCTTACCCACCACATGCAGCTTCTCCGGCGCGGAGAGACAGAAAGATAGAAAGGAGTTACGGAAATGAAACAGAATACACTAACCGATATAGCAGCCCATGTGTGGGAGACAGGGGCCGGCGAACTCAGCAGGCTCAATAATACTGTCGATTACAAGGCCCTTACTGCATGCGTTAATCTTTTGTCAAAATGTAAGGGAAGGATCGTGACCTCAGGTGCCGGGACTTCCGGGGCAGCGGCAAGAAAAATAGCACATACCCTTTCCTGTATCGAAAGGCCCTCATTTTTTCTGGAACCGGCTGACGCTGTTCATGGCGGCCTCGGCAGTGTGCAGACGGGTGATGTAGCAATCCTCATTTCCAAAGGAGGCGGGACCCGCGAAATTGTCAATATTATTCCGGCCCTCAAGACAAAACAAGTCGAGATAATCGGTGTTACCGAAAAAAAAGACTCTCCGCTCGGGAGGAACAGCGACATCATTCTCGAAATAACTATCGAAAAAGAAGCCGATGAGTTCAATATGCTCGCGACCACAAGTACCATGACCGTTCTAGCCGTCTTCGATGCTGTCTGCATAGCTCTCATGAGGGAGACCGGCTTTACCCGGGAACAGTTTGCAGTTATCCATCCCGGAGGAGAAGTCGGCGAGCGGCTTCTTAATGATCGGAGTTAGGGGGTGTAGGGGACACCGAGGCGGCCCGTGGAACCGATGCGGTCCACATCACCACTTACACGATTTGAGCTTCGAACGGGGCCAGTTTTTCGAGATTGTGCCGGGAGAGGATCTCCTCGATCCGGGCAAGGTCCTCAGCAGTGAGGGTGCGGTCGCCGGCTTTTCGGGGCGCTTCAATTTGTCCGGGGTTTTTTATTCCTATCAACGCGGTAGTCACTTCTCTGTTTCGAAGTACCCAAGCTATGGCAAGCTCGATGAGGGTCCACTCTTTATCAGCGGCAACTGCTTTCAGTTCATCAACTGCATCGATATACCGGTTAAACGTCTCCCCTTTATACTGAGCAAACTCCGAACGCTCATCATCGGAGGCGAAACGGTGGCTCCTGCTGTACTTGCCTGCCAGGAACCCCTTTGCCAGGGTGCTGTGTACCATAATTCCTACCCCGTGCTCGGAGCAGAACGGGATAAGCGCTTTTTCAGGGGTCCGAAGAAACATATTATAATTGATCTGATTCGATACTATCGGCGCCGCTTTTAAAGCACGTTCCATATGTTCCACCCTGAAATTGGAAACCCCGATATGCTTCAGCTTTCCTTTCTCCCTGAAATTGTTTACAGCTTCCAATGTTTCTTCTACCGGGACAGTTTCGTCCCAAAAATGTATCTGATAGAGATCGATATACTCGACACCCAGATCACGGAGGCTCTTCTCGAGCGCTTTTTCCACCCCTTTTGCACTCATATCAAAACTTACTTTGGTGGCTAAAACATACCGTTCCCGGTCAATGCCTTTCAGAGCTTTTCCGATTCTCGATTCACTCGTGCGGTACGCTTCCGCCGTGTCGATAAGGGTAATTCCCTGCTCGATTGCCTCGCGCACGGTCCGAACCGCAGTTTCTTCATCTACGGTACCCATACCGCCGCCGATCGGCCATCCTCCGAATCCGACCACCGGAATCTCCGGCCCGTTTGTTCCTAATCTTCTTTCGTGCATCTCTCTCTCCCGT
>CAZKZZ010000017.1:0-41668 GCA_964557375.1 uncultured Spirochaetales bacterium
CGGCAGAGGAAGACACGGCAGAGGAAGACACGGCAGAGGAAGACACGGCAGAGGAGGACACGGCGGAGGGACGCTCCAAAGGAGGCGCTGAAGGAGGCACCGCCTCCCGGGTACCGAGCAGCAGTTCTCTGGTTTGAGAAAAAATAAAGGGATTACCCACAGCTCCGCGTGCAAACATGATCCCGTCGCACCCGGTGGTCAAAAGCATCCGTTTTGCATCCTCCGGGCTGAAAAGATCTCCCGAGCCTATAACAGGTACCCCGAGGGGAAGTTGTTTCAATTCTCCGATATAGTCCCACTCCGCAGTGCCGCTGTACCCCTGATTTCTCGTCCGCGGATGGAGGGTAACGAGAGCAGCACCTGCTGCAACTGCTTCTTCTGCAGACTCTCTGAAGGTGATCGACTGTTCGTCCCATCCGGAACGCAGTTTTACACTGACAGAGCACGGTTTTCCGGTTGTTTTGATCGCTTTATGCACTGCTGATACGAGGCTGCCGATGAGGCGGGGATGTTTCATCAGAGCCGAGCCGGCACCCGTTTTCGTAACCTTCGGGACAGGACAGCCGCAATTGATATCGATAAGCACCGGATCAAAGTCCAGTGCTGTTAGTGCGGCCCGGTACATCGTTTCGGGGCTGGAGGTAAACAGCTGAATTGCGTACCGTTTTTCAAGATCACTCCGGTGCATCAACCGTACGGTTTTGAGGTTTCCCCGTACTACACCTTCGGCAGAGACCATCTCCGTGAACGTGCAGTCGGCCCCCTGTTCAACGCACATATCCCTAAAAGCCCTGTCAGAAAATCCTGCTAAGGGCGCGAGAAACAGATTACCCGGAATGAAAAGGGACCCGGATATGATCTGTTTCAGTGGTGGGATATTCGCTGCATTCACGAATTACAGGATATCGACTCCGAAAAAGGTGGCGCTGTTTTTGAATAACGCCTCAGAGATCTCTTCGAGTGGCTGTTCCCGCAGTTCCGCGATGAACTCCGCGGAAGAGGGAAGGTAGGAAGGTCGATTACGTTTTCCCCTATAGGCTGAGGGGACCATGAACGGGCTCTCCGATTCGATGAGCATTCTCTCGAGAGGCATGTTTTTTGCCGTTTCGTGCAGATTTCGGGCGTTTCGGTAGGTAACATTTCCAGCAAACGAGATGTAGAGGTTCAAATCGAGCGCTTTTTTTGCATATTCCCAATTTTCGGAATAACAGTGCAGTACGCCCCCTTTTTCGGGCAGTTTTTCGGCTAAGATCTCGAATACATCTTTGCCGGCTTCCCGGTTGTGGATAATTACAGGATAGCCGAGCTTGTCCGCGAGCTCGAGTTGCCGGATGAAAAGCTCGATTTGGGAGTCTTTATTGCCGAATTTCCGGTAATAATCGAGGCCGATCTCCCCAATGGCCACTACACGGTCCAATTTTGCCCCTTCTTCGATTTTTTCTTCCCAATTTTTCCCCGGATTCGAAACTTCTGAAGGAGAAACGCCGATACTATGAAAGACGTGGTGTGCAGTAGAGAGGTTTTCGTACACCTGAAAAAAGTCGTGGAGGTTGTTACAAATACTTACAATATGTTCTACACCTGCTTGTTTAGCTTCTTGAACGATGATCAATTGTTCTATAGGGTCTTCATTAATAAGACCGATGTGAGCGTGAGAGTCAAAATATCGCATTTATTTTCCGTTATTGTCCGTTTATTTTATGAGATTTTTACCATGCACTTATGGATATTCAAAATTACAATAACACGATCTCCAGCTCACGTCAATAATTATTTGACAAATGTTACGCTGCATGGTAGGCTTTTTTATGGCTCGGGAAAACGGTTTAGGAGAGAGTAGTGTCTGCAGCAAATCAGTATAAGAATGTAGAGAACAGAGTTACCGATTTTCTTGTTAAATATTTAAAGATTGCAGGTAATGCAATCGGTGGTTTTTTCAAAAACATCATTATTGTGGGGAAGCAGCGTTTTACCGTTATGTTTATTCCCCATTCGGAGAAAAAGATATTCAATTTTCGAATATCGGTTTTCTCACTCATTTTCCTCTGTATTCTCCTCACCGGCGTTCTTGTGGCATTCTTTCTCGCCAGTACCCAATTCAGCGGGCTTTCCCGGCTGCTCTCCAATAAATCATCCTCTCTCGAAAGCACACAGGCCAGTCTAGAAATAATTCGGGACGAAATTACCGAATTACGCAAAGTTTCACGAAAATTCGAAGATACTCTCAACACGACCTTGGACACACTCGGACTGGAAAACGGCACCGGCGGAACCGCAGCGTCGGCCACCGGAGACCTCTCCTCTTTCATCGATATCCAAGCACAGGAAGAAGGGGTCATGCGGGAACTCAGTGATATTCAAAGCATCAGCACATTCTTAGATGAATCTGTAGATTCTTTGGAACGGATCACCGAGCTCCTGGTTTCGCATGGGGATTTGCTGGTAGAACTGCCCACCCTCTGGCCGGTTAAAGGCGGACGGGGCAGGGTAACGAACCGGTTTGGTCCGGCGGAACATCCCTTTACAAAAAAATGGTATTTGCATAAAGGCACCGATATTGCATTTCAACGGGGTTATCCTGTTCTTGCTACTGCTAACGGAAAGGTGGTGGAGAATAAATTCGAACCGCTGGGGTTTGGAAATTACATCGTTATCCGTCATAAGTACGGGTTCTTTACTAAATACGCACATTTAGATAGGGTATATGTAAAAGAAGGGGATATGGTAACCCAGGGTCAGAAGATTGGTTCTCTCGGGAGTACCGGCCTTTCAACAGGACCGCATGTACATTACGAAGTGCGCATCGGCTCGCAGGTTGTAGATCCGGAACGCTATCTCAGTATTTCCAGCGGTCTGAAAAGACTTACAAGCAAAGAGTAGGACATTAATGAGCGATCATCTAATAGCAGACGGATCCTTTATCAATTCTATCGTAGGTGAAGGTACTCGATTTCGGGGCGAACTCGATCTCAACGGTTTACTCCGCATAGACGGCGATTACACGGGAACGATCCGTACTCCGGGTAAGGTGCTGGTTGGAAAAAACGGGCGGGCCGAATGTACGATAAAAGCCGGCACAGTTGTAATCGGCGGAGTGGTAAAGGGAGATATTTTTGCCACGGAAAAAGTGATAATTCTTTCGACCGGTATGATTATCGGTAATATTACCTGTCCCAGACTGATTGTGGAGGAAGGAGTACTGCTCGACGGGAATTGTACAATATGTGCGGAAGAGCGTGCAGAATCCACCGAACAAAAAGAAGAAGAGGCCGTTCCTGAAGAGGCTCAATTCGCGCAGACCGCTCAAACGGCTGTAAGCGGGAATGATAACGGAAATAGTCAACCGGAACATACGGAAAACAGCAAAGAGCTTTCTGCATGGAAAGGATAGATGGTTTCGGCCAGACAAACTTCCGCACTTCCGACAAAGAAAAGAGAAGACTAAAGAAAAACAAAAGTACGAAAACTAACTTCATCTCGCTGCTTTCGACCGCCGAACAAGCTTCTTCGGCTGACGAGACGACTGAAAGTAGTGCAGCCTACGGTATCGAGCAGCTTGATGATAATAGTGATATAGAAGAATATCTTGATACGATTCATGAAATCGGAGAGAAGGTCAAAGAAAACCCTACTCTTTCCACGATCAAACAGTATAAACAGGCGGTGCGGAATTTTCTGCATATAGTAATTCAAAAAAGTCTTTTAGTCGAAAAAACAAAATTGTCAGGATTCAAAGTATTAAAATCAAAGGGGCAGAAAGAGCTCACAATAGTAAAAATAATCGATACGAAATTGGAAAGACTGGCAGCCGATGTTCTGCAGAATCAGAAAGATCAGATCGACCTCGTTGCACGGGTGGATGAAATATACGGCCTGCTTGTTGATTTCATACGCTAAACGTGAGGGGAGTACATTGTGGCAGAAGCAAGCACAAGGGAGAATGGAGCAGCCGAAAACGTTTTATACAGGGTAAGGGTCCTGCACTCGAGCGAAACTGAAATATGTTCTTGCCCGCCCGAGATAAAGGTGGATGAGAGAGATTTTGTAGTAGTTCCGACGAAATATGGTAAAGATATCGGGTACATTCAGGGAAAGGTTTCCGAATACCGGTCCAATGGAGACAACGGAATCAATCATATTGTACGTAAGGCAACAGATAATGATTTACGGATATTCGAAGAGAACAAAGAGAAAGAAAAAGAAGCGCTCGAGATCTGCAGGGAGAAGGTAAAAGTCCACAAGTTGGAGATGAAACTGGTCTCTGCACACTATATCGTCGAAGAATCGAAAGTGCTGTTCTTTTTTACAGCCGAATCGAGGGTCGATTTCCGTGAACTGGTCAAGGACCTCGTTTCGGTTTTCAAAATGAGGATAGAGCTTCGCCAAATCGGAGTGCGCGATGAATCGAGAGTCTTAGGCGGTCTCGGAGTGTGTGGGCGGCCATTCTGCTGCCATCAAGTAACCGATAATTTAAAGCCGGTATCCATTAAAATGGCGAAGGAACAAAATCTCTCTCTCAACTCCATGAAAATTTCCGGACCGTGCGGAAGACTCCTCTGCTGTTTGGCCTATGAGTTCGATGTATATAACGAAACCAAACGGGGATTACCGAACGAAGGGTGCAAGATCCATCATCAAAACTGCATGTATCGGGTTACGGATGTCAATATTCTCTCGAAACGGATCAAATTGAGCGGTAATGACGGAAGCTATCAGGATCTCCCTTTTTGTTCTTTTACCTACGATAATCAGAGCAGACAATGGAAAATTAATACAACTATTGACCGAAATTGACATTGCTAGTATATTGTGCTCTGATTTTAAAATAACAGACAGAATTAGAAAGTAATTACTCATAAGATAAGGAGAAAAGGTATGGGTCAGATAAGTAAGAATGCCCGAACGGGAAGTGCCGCGCAGAAGTTTACATGCCCCTGCGGGGGAGAAGTCAAGATGAAGTCGGTTTTCTCGAGCGGCAAATTGAAAAATATCGCGGAATGCGATAAGTGCAAGCGCCGCGAAAGACGTCCCCGGGATTTCCGATAGGCTAAAACGGCTGTCAATACGATAAAAACGATAGAGGCCGTCCCGCGGGACGGCCTCTATACTTCTCATATGTGAAGTGCTTATCGCGATACTTCAGGCAAGAATCAACAAATTACGTATATTTTTTACAAAAGTTTCATTTAAAGATACAAATACTTGACTCAAAAAGAATTATTTGATATGTTCTTTCTGCTACGATGAAAGAGAATACAATGCGGAGGTAGATACATTGGCTAATATACAGTCTGCTGAAAAACGCAACAGACAGAATGAAAAACGGAGAAAACGCAACAAAGCGGTAAAAAGCAAGATTCACACCGAAACGAAAAAGCTTCTTTCAATCATCGATGAAAACAATCAGGATGAAGCTGTCAAGCAATTTAAACTGGTTTCCGGCATGCTCGATTCTGCAGCCGGGAAAGGTGCTTTCCACAGGAATAATGCAGCTCGAAAGAAATCACACCTTCAAAAACGGTTGAACCGCATGAATCAAGCTGTGAGCAGCTAGGGTATCCTAATTGGAGAATGGGTAAGTAGAGAGTGGAGAACAGTAAACTTACGAAAGCTGAGATTATTGAAAACATCTATGAGAAAGTAAAAATCAACAGGAAAGATATTCACAAGGTGATCGATGAGGCGCTCCTCGAGATTAAAGACGCGCTGATCGATGACCGTGTGGTAGAACTACGCGGGTTCGGCACTTTCGAAGTGAGGACCCGTAAAGGACGTGAAAAGGCAAGGAATCCGAAGACCGGGGAAATCGTTAGCGTGGAAAATCACGGAGTAGCGGTCTTTCGTCCCGGAAGAGAATTGAAAAAAAAGGTCTGGGAACTTCGGAAATAGCATGCCTTCTTCTGCAACAGTGAAACAGCAGCTTAGAGAAAAAGATCAGCAAAAACTTTTTATCTCGATTCTTATCGAAATAGGGCTATTAGCGCTCTCTTCGTTACTGTTTGCTCTTTCATTTCCCAATTTTATATCTTCCTGGGGGTGGTTTCCTCTCGGTTTCATTGCCCTCGTCCCGGTCTTTATTGTTGTACACCGTGCCGGCTGGATAAGGGTTTTTCTCTATGGCATTTTGTACGGTTTTGCAAGCTACGCTCTGTTCAATTTCTGGCTTCTCACATTTCATCCTTTAGCGTTAATAATCGTCCCCACCATCTATGCATTTTATTTTTTTCTCCTCTTTCCGCTTTTAAAGCTGGCGGACAGACTTTTTCCTTCATACGGGTATCTGGTGCAGTTAGCATTATGGCTGGCATTCGAATATCTCAGGACCAGGGGATTTCTCGGCTATTCTTATGGAGTAATGGGATACTCTCAATATCTGTTTCTCCCTTTGGCCCGGGTTGCATCCCTTGCCGGTATATGGGGAGTTACCCTTCTTGTCGTCTTCCCGTCGGTCTATCTGGGAAATGCTTTAAAAAACGGAACGAGGGGAATCGCTCAGTTTTACCGCCGCCACAGCATTGAACTGTTGCTGTTCGGGGCGCTGTTTATCGGAGCGATTATCTATGGAATGGCTGCGAAGGTGGATTATTCCGAGAGCCCATCCTGGCGTACCGCATGTATTCAGCATAATGTCGACCCCTGGAAACATGACTACGAAGATTCTCTCGATATCCTGGTCCGGTTGAGTAATGAGGCGATGGAAGAAAACCCGGAAATAGTCATTTGGTCGGAGACGGCCTTTGTACCGGCAATCGATTACCACACCCGGTATCGGCAGAACCACGAAGCGTACAATTTGGTCAAGCGGCTTTTGGATTATCTGGCACGTCAACCTGTACCGTACGTCATTGGTAATGATGACGGTCAGTTAAAGCGGATCGGAGGAATCGAGCGTATCGACTACAACGCGGCTCTTTTGTTCGAAGACGGCAAACTCATTGACCGGTATAGAAAGGTGCACCTCGTTCCGTTTACGGAGAACTTTCCTTTTGAAGAACAGCTGCCCGGTGTATACAACTGGTTAAAGAATGCCGATACCCATTTTTGGGAAAAAGGGGATGAGTTTACTGTTTTCGAAGCGGCCGGTGTACGCTTTTCGACCCCTATTTGCTTCGAGGATACATTCGGCTACATCTCGAGAGAGTTTGTATTAGAAGGCGCAGAAGTAATCGTCAATCTTACCAACGATTCCTGGTCCTTTTCGGTGGCCGCTATGATGCAGCATATGGGGATGTCCGTTTTTCGCGCCGTCGAGAACAAACGTTCCGTCGTGCGGAGTACGAACGGCGGCATCACCTGTACGATCGATCCGAACGGTAAGATTATTGATAGATTGGCCCCGTTTGTCGAGGGGTATATAATAAGCGAGGTCCCTGTATATACCCGCGGGAACACGCTGTATACTCTTTTTGGGGATTGGTTCGGTCTTTTGTCCGTCGGTCTTGCGGTAGCGTTGCTTTCCTTCGGTATAATTCGTCGTCTATTACGCCGAAAGTGGAATTGACAATTTACGGGAAGTGATACAAAATGATTCGAGAGGGTAACGAAAGTGGAAGAACAAAAAACCCGCATATTGATTGTTGATGACGAACAGATAAATCTCGATTTTTTTGATGTAATGCTCAGTAAACTCGGTTTCGTAGTGGACATGGCCGAAGACGGCGAAGCTGCTTTAGACCATGTCAAAGAGTTTAAACCCGATATCATTATGCTCGATAATATTATGCCGAAGCTTACCGGGTGGGAAGTAACTAAATTATTGAAACATTCCGAAGAATGGAAGGATTACAGCGACATTCCTATTATTATGTTTTCCGCGATGGATGACGTTAAGGACAAGGTCGAAGGGTTCGAGTTAGGAATCGAAGACTACATAACGAAGCCTTTTAATTTCTCGGAAGTATTGGCGAGAATAAAAGCAGTACTGCACAATCGTGAACTACAGAAACAGGTAGTTGTCAAGGAACGAAGAATAGCACTTATAAAATCTCTCAATAATTCGCTCATTTATTTTACGCAGCACCTCAGAGGACCGGTATTAGAACTACTCAACAGTGCAAAAGGAATGAAGAACGGAGAACAGCAATCCGTCGAATCATTTGTCGAACTGGTAATAGGTGAGTGTGAGCAAGTATTGGCTACCCTCGGCGGTCTGGAAGATGAAATAGAAGATCTGAAAAAGGCCGGTGAAGAGGTAGAAGCTTCAGAACATCTGCTTCAAGATTTGGAAGATAAATTTCAAAAACAGTTTTCAAACTGGAAACAGCAGGTTGAAAAGCTGGATGGAGTTTCAGGATGATTTCCGAAGAGAAAAAAAAAGTGCTCGAACTCTTTTCTGAGGGAAGAAAAAACTACAAATTAATGGATTTCGATAAGGCAAAAAACTATTTTGCCGAAGCATTAAAAGTAGATCCCGATGACGGGCCTTCCAAGGTTTACTACACGAGATGCAAACATTATATCGAAAACCCTCCCCCCGAAGACTGGGACGGTGTTTTTGTAATGAAGACTAAGTGAGGGAGAGAATGGCGAAAAATAGTGACCACAAGGGAATTGACAAAATTACCACTACCTTGGGCCGCTCCACCAGTTTTGACGGAACTATGCGGTTTAAAACCTCCTTGAAAATCGATGGAGAGTTTACCGGAAAAATTGAGAGCACCGGGTTTCTCTACGTAGAAGAGGGTGCGGATGTAAGGGCCGACATTGTGGTTGGTTCGATTGTTATCGGCGGTGTCATACACGGCAATATCGAAGCAACCGAGAAACTGGAAATGCTCGCCACCGGCCAGGTCTACGGCAATATTAGAACGAGAAAGCTGCGGATAGCGGATGGTGTCGTGTTCGAAGGTAAATGCGAAATGATCCAAAATCCTGAAAAAGTCGATATTTTTTCAAAACCTGTTGAAAAATTGAAAGAAACGGTAGAGAGTGTCTGAGAAGCCGATACAAGCCGGCATCCTCTCGGTAGGCAATGAAATTGTCGAAGGTATTGTTCAGGATGCCCACGGAAGATACCTGTCATCGTTTTTGAGAGAACGCGGTATAAAAACCGAGAAAATAACCCTGTTACCGGATCACTTTAGTGCTATAAAGACCGAATTGCAATCGATGATTGAACAGTTCACAGTTGTCTTTATTACCGGCGGGTTGGGACCGACTTCTGATGATCTGACCAGGGAGGTCGTTTCGGAAGTGGCGGACAAGAGGCTTATTTTCAATGAGTCGGTTTGGAAGGGGCTCGAAGAGCGCTTTAAGGGACGTCATATTGCCGAATCGAACCGAAAACAGGCACTCGTTCCTGAAGGATTCGAACTTTTACAAAACAATAACGGGACCGCGCCGGGTTTTTGGAGCACTGTAAACGGGACTCTGCTTTTTGCCCTACCCGGTCCTCCCGGTGAACTAAAACCGATGTTTGAAACTGAGGTGCTGCCGCGGCTCGAACGTTTCGCGGGCATGTCAGTATCGGAAACGCTGCAGGCATCCAGTTTTTCAATACCTGAATCGTCTCTCGAGCAGGCGTTACAGGACCATGCACGAGGGAGCGTTAAATGGAGTACCCGGGCTGAACCGTTTCGGGTCGTTTTTACTCTTTTTAACGGCACACAGAGTGAACTGGAAGCGTTATTCGAACGGTGTAGAGAGCAGTTCGGAAGCAAAAAGATTCGTAAGGGTGATATATCACTGCCCGAATACACTATCGAACTGTTAAAAAAAGAGAAAAAAACAGTTGCGGCGGCAGAATCCTGTACCGGCGGTTATATCGGCAAACTGTTGACCGATATTTCAGGGAGTTCCGAAGTGTTCTGGGGCACGCTGGTCACATACGCGAATGAAGCGAAACAGAACATTTTGGGAGTAAGCAGAAACACATTAGAGACCTATGGAGCGGTTTCTGCTGAAACAGTGCGGGAAATGGCTTCCGGCGTTAAAAAGGTATCGGGGGCAGATATTGCGCTCTCCGTATCCGGGATAGCCGGTCCGGAAGGCGGCACTCCCGCAAAACCTGTGGGGACGGTCTTTTTCGGTGTTGCGGGAGAAGAAGATGTTACCGCACATGAGTATAGGTTCTTCGGATCACGGGACATGGTCCGGCGGCGTGCAGTAGTTACGGGAATGCTTTTAATAGAAGAGCAGGTACTGCGTAAAGGTACTGCTCAAAGCGACTTGACAGGGATTTATTGAGGGACTATAGTTAAGTATCGATCAAAACTTCTAGACGTCCATTATACCCTGTTAATCTAATAGCTATGCAATTCAAACTAATGAAATAAGATAATTGGAGAAAATCTAATGGGAGAAACTCATAATAACTCCGATTCTTCTCAAATCGAGAATGGAGTCGAAATGGAAGACAGCAAGCAAAACAGATTCAATTACGATTCTACAGATAGTCGAGAAGAAAATGGAAATGGATCAAAGAGCATTAATGGTGAAAACAAAGAAGAGAAAGTAACTGTGCCGAAAAAACGGCGGCCAAGGAAGAAAATAAGGGTTGAGTTGATAAAAGACAACGGTTCCAATGGGGACCAGGCGCTAAACGATGAACAAGGCGACGATTCAGGATCAAACGGGTCGGAACCGAATGGAACCGTTTTCAATGGAACTGAGGAAAGCCTGTCTGAAAAGAACGAGAAAAATAGCACAAAACAGAGCTTTGCGGGCAATAATGAAGCCCAATCAAATGATATCGCCGGTCCGGACGACCCGAAACCGCAGGTGACCGAAGAAGAGAAAGGAAATCAACCCCAGAGAAACGAAAAAAAGAAAGGGTCTAAAAAGAGATCCGGTTCCGGAGGCAATGACAACAATAAAAGTGAAAGCGGTGAGCGGCTGAGTATAAATGAGCTTACCAGAATGCCTCTCGGTGAATTGCGTCAGTTTGCTACTACAATGGGTAAGAGTAAGGAAGATCTTCTCACTCTCAAGAAACAGGAACTTATCTTTAACATACTCAAGACTCACACTGAACGGGGTGGGTTGATACATGCATACGGATCTTTGGAAATCCTGCCGGACGGCTATGGATTTCTCCGTTCTCCGCAGAACAGTTATCTCCCCGGTTCGGATGATATCTATATTTCGCCGTCGCAGATCAGGCTGTTCAACCTTCGTACCGGTGATATCGTTGCCGGTCAGATCCGTCCGCCGAAAGAGGGGGAGCGGTTTTTCGCCCTTCTGCGCATTGAAAGCGTCAATTTCGATGATCCTGATATTGCCCAGTCGCGGATCCCTTTTGACAACCTTACTCCCCTCTATCCGGATGAGCGCATAAACATGGAGATGCCCAATGGGGACATCTCGACGAGAATGATCAACCTTTTCTGCCCGATTGGGAAAGGTCAGCGCGGGCTCATCGTCAGTCCTCCCCGGACAGGGAAGACCATTCTGCTTCAAAAAATAGCGAATGCTATTACCACCAATCATCCTGAAGTGAATCTCATCGTGCTTCTTATTGATGAACGGCCCGAAGAGGTCACCGATATGAGAAGAAATGTCAAGGGCGAGGTTATCGCCTCGACGTTTGATGAACAGGCAACGAGACATGTTCAGGTAGCAGAAATGGTAATCGAGAAGGCAAAGCGGTTGGTTGAGCATAAAAAAGACGTGGTCATTCTCCTCGACTCGATTACCAGGCTCGCCCGGGCGTACAATCAGACCGTACCTACTTCCGGAAAGATTCTCTCCGGCGGTGTCGACTCCAACGCGCTGCACAAACCGAAACGGTTCTTCGGAGCAGCAAGAAACATAGAACAGGGGGGCAGTCTCACCATTGTTGCTACAGCCCTCATTGATACCGGCAGCAGAATGGACGAGGTGATTTTTGAAGAGTTCAAAGGTACGGGCAATATGGAAATTCATCTCGATCGGAAGATCGCCGACAGAAGGCTGTTTCCGGCCATCAATATCAAACGGGCGGGTACCCGGAAAGAAGAGCTCCTGCTTACGGAAGAAGAGCTCAACAAGATGTGGGTTCTCAGAAAAGTTATCAATCCGATGGACGATACGGAGATCATAGAGTTACTCATTGACAGAATGAGCAAAACCAAGAATAATAGTGCGTTCTTGAAGTCGATGAACACGTCTCCGGGTGGTGACGTTTAAAGAATAATTTGTTATATTTGACCACCGGAAGCTATTGTTAGATTGCGGACTATTAGATTGGAAGCTATAAGACTGGAGGGCTTAATATGAAAAAAGATATACATCCAAACTATACACATACAAAAATCACCTGTGCATGCGGCAATGTAATCGAGACACGGTCCACCGTAGAAGATATCAACGTCGAAATTTGTTCGAGTTGCCATCCCTTCTTTACCGGTAAACAGAAGCTGGTTGACACTGCCGGCCGAGTAGAGCGGTTTAAGAAGAAATACGGCATAAAAGAATAAAGACTATCCTTAAAAAAAGTTATTCTTTAAGTAGACTCAATAAAGACTTTAACTCCACTTCAGTAATTCCTATTCTGAAGGCCGGAGAAGGCGGAACCGCCGAATAATAAGATACCCTACCACTACAGCCATATAGAAAAAGGGTAGATAATCGCCGTACAGCGTATACGGGGTCAGTTTTTCCTCCCTGTAAACCGGGATTTCCGTACTCAGGACAGCTTCGGTAAAGAGGGGGAGTGAAGCGATCACTCTCCCGTACGGATCAATAACCGAGGTTACACCGGCATTCGTGCTTCGAACAAGCACTCGTTTCGTTTCCACAGACCGAAACAATGCCGCAACAAAGTGCTGTGTTTCGGCACTTACCCGTTTCGACCAGCTGTCATTAGTAAGGTTTATCAAGAGATCGGCACCTTTTAGAATGAACCCCCTGCAAATCCGCGGAAACGCGTCTTCGAAACAGATGGGTGCTCCGAAGGTGACGGTCTGCGGCCCGGAGGAAGTATCATCGGAGGGAGAACTCGACTGGAGGGGCAGTTCAAAAATCGTATACTCTTTGCCTAAAACCCATCCCCCTGAATAGAGCCCCACGGCCTCTTTAAAAAAGCGCTGGACAAACGGGACTTCCCAAAACGGTATATGTTCCGCAAACGGTACGGGATGCTGCTTCCCATAATAATCGATGATCTTTCCCTCCGGGGAGATAAGGATAACGGCATTCATTACCTCGTAATTCTCCCAGTTTACCATGTAGGGTGCACCCAAAAAGAGATTTGTATCTATCTCTTGTAAGAACTCGAGAAACGTATCACCCTCGGGTTCTTGTTCATAAAAATGTTGAAACTCATCGAACGGCCTTCTCAAAGAGGTTTCACTCCACATGATGATGTCAACAGGGTTTTCAGTCTCTTCGAGTCCTTCCCGGGAGAGCCGTTGTCCGACTACCATACTTTCTATTTCGTTCCCGGAGACCCAGCTGTCGATGTTCTGCTGGACGAGAATTGCGTTAAATTTTTTAACAATTGGTATGGAACTATTTAATCGTACCGTACCGTATACGAGCATAAGAGCAATGAGGGAGACAGCCACCCCCCATTGGCGCACATGTACCATTCGTGGAAAAATCAATCGTCTCCCGGCAATGAGCATTTCGGCTCCGAGGGCATTTACCAGAACAACAACCGTTGTTATGCCCCAGATACCGGTAATGTCCGCTATCTGGATAAGAGGGAGAATGGACACCACAGGATAGGCCATGAGTCCATAGGGGAACCCCAGATAGCCGGTTGACTTAAAATACTCAAATATGACCCAGGCTACTGTTAGGAGAAACGGTCTGTACACGGCGGTTTCCCGGGAAAACTGTTTTAAAAAAATAAAAAACAGCGAGTAATAGATTGCATACCCGAATGCAGTCCCTGTTACGGTCCATACCGAGAAATCCTGATAAAACATGAGCCAGTAATAGGCGAGCAGGGTAGACGCGACGCCGAAGAGAGCACCGAGAAGGGCTGCAAATTTGATCGAACGGCATAGGGTAAGACCGTAGAAGAGCGGGACCAGTGCGATTAAACCGATGAGCGGGTTACCGTAGATAAAGAACTCGTTCGGTAAGGCCAGGGCAAATAATCCAGCGGAAAGGAGGACCAGTATCAAGCTTTTAAACCTCATAGTAGAGAGGATTTTACATGAAATTACCGTGTTGGCAAAGGAGAAAAGCAATTACTTTTAGATATTTTATTGCATCGAAACAAATTTTGATTTACTATTGGATCAAGGAAACTTCATGAAAGAGCTGGCATCTCTCCATAAGGCGGAATACGACGAGGAACCCGATATTATTGTTGCTGCACCCGGTATTATTAACCTCATGGGTGAACATACCGACTACAATGAGGGAGTTGCCTTGGTTGCCGGTCTCAATAAGTACCTTCATGTAGCCGTTTCGAAGCGGAATGATACCAGCTTGAGGTTTTTTGCCGCCGACTACAACGAGCGGAAGCGGACAACCATTACCAATCTCAAATACAAACGGGAAGACCGGTGGGCCAACAAACCGAAATCGGTCCTTTGGTCCCTGCTCAATGCTGGATATCAGTTCAAAGGCCTCAATATTACCATCAGCAGTCACATACCCCAGGAGATCGGTCTCGGCTCTTCGGCAGCTGTGGAGATTGCCACCATAATGGCGATGAAACCCCTCTTCGATTTTTCCTACTCGAAGAGAGAGGCAGTGCAGCTGGCCTACAGAGGGGAGACCAAGTTCAACGGAACAAATGAGACCATAACCGATTTTTATGTAAGTGCATTTGCAAAAAAAGGAAACGCCGTTTATCTCGACATAAACACCGAGAATATGACCTTTGTCCCCTGTTCCTTTCGAGGGTATAACCTTCTCGTAACGTTGGCCAATGTTCCGAAAGTTCCGAGCTCGAGCGAGTTGAAAATACGAAGAAAAGCGTGCGAACAGTGTCTGGAAGCATTGAAATCACGGCGGCCGGGAAGGACCCTTCTCGATTACTCCAGCGGAGATCTGAATACGTTCATGGGGGACATCCCCGAACACATTCGAAGAATCTGCATGCATGTTATCGGAGAAAACGAACGGGTGCATGAGGCAAAAACCGCGTTTCAGAAAAAAGATGCCGACGCGTACGGAAAACTGTTGAGCCGTTCACACGAGAGTCTTCGCGACAATTACGAAGTATCATGTCCGGAGGTTGACTGGCTCGTGAAACGGGCTTGGGAAATTGACGGGGTCATGGGTTCCCGGATGGTGGGAAAAGGCTTTGCCGGCGGAACATTGACTCTTCTCAAAAAAGAGGCGATCGAAGAGTACAAAAAGAGGCTCGAAGAGTATGAACACATCTTCGGATTTCATCCCGAACTGTTCTTTTTCGAAGCTTCTGCCGGAGTAAAAATCATACACAAGAGCAGGAAAAGAAAGCGGGCATGATAGTTCTTCTTACCAATGACGACGGAATAGAAAGCCGGGGTATTGAGGAAATGAGGAAAGCCCTCGAGACACGGTACGAAGTGTGGATGTTCGCTCCTGACGGAGACCGCAGCGGTACTTCCCACTCCATTACCCTTAAAGATGCAGTGCGGGTAAAACAAATCGACGAAAAGCAGTTTGTCTGTTCCGGCTCCCCGGCTGATTGCGTTCTCTATTCTCTGTTAGGTGCTTTGCCGGTCATTCCCGATGTGGTCATATCGGGGGTTAATCATGGTGCAAATCTTGGTACGGATATCATATATTCAGGGACTGCTGCCGCGGCACG
Source organism: uncultured Spirochaetales bacterium (assembly GCA_964557375.1). Lineage (GTDB taxonomy): Bacteria > Spirochaetota > Spirochaetia > SPDA01 > CAZJBZ01 > CAZKZZ01. The sequence goes on from CAZKZZ010000017.1 coordinate 15,677, forward strand.
CCAGGCGGCGTTGAGCGGAAAACCGGGTATCGCGGTTTCCGTTTTCAGTGAGGACACTGATTACAAGTTTTCTTTTGCCGCCCAATTTGTTCTCGAAAACATTAGACTGCTGCTCACTCTCTGGTCCCCGCAACACTTTATCAATATCAACATACCTGTCAATGCCGTCCAGCACTCTCGTGTAGCAATTACCCATCCCTCGAGAAGAATATACAAGGACAAACTGGTACGTTTTAATGCTCCTGACGGCAGTGAATATTTTTTTATCGATGGATCCAATCCGGCCGCGGACCCGGATGAAACTACCGACTGGCATGCCGTTCAGGAAGGGAGCATCTCCGTCTCTCCCGTGTATCTGCACCCGCTCAATCAAAAGGAAGACGAAGCGTACCATGCAGCCGCATTTTCGGTACCTCGGATATGAATAAAAGCAGTCTTCGCAGAGGCATAAAGTATTACCGCTCGGGTAGATATAAACAGGCAATCGATGAACTGCTCCAGGTAGATGAAGATCCGTATGAAAACCCCGAACTCTCCTTTTATCTCGGATTGGCCTATACCAGGCTCGAGAAACTCGAAGAGGCGCTCCTCTATTTAGAGCAGGCAATTACCGCGGGAATAGATCTGCTCCATCTCTACCAGGCCCGAATGGTGCTCGGGTATATCTACACGATTACTAACCGGCATAAGCTGGCCCTTTTCGAGTTCAATGAGCTGGTCGAGGCCGGCTACGAATCCCCACAGGTGTATTCGATCATGGGATACATAGCGTTCGAACAGAAGAAATGGGACTTAGGAATCGAGTACGCGGAAAAGGCTCACAAGCTCGATCCGGAAAACACGAACGCCTTGAACTCTTTGGGATATATGCTCGCGGAACGGGGAATTAGACTGGATGAAGCGCTCGAGTACTGTAAAAGGGCAGTTACTGCCGACCCGCGCAATCCCGCATATCTCGATTCTCTGGGATGGGTCCAATTTAAACTCGGAAAAATAAACGAAGCGAGGCTCTATTTGCGGAAAGCACTCGATTCCGCACCCGGTAATAAAACGATTGCCGGCCACCTTCGGTCTCTGATGAATCAATAACGCGGGCGGGTAATTGACTTTTCGCTTTCTCTTTACTACATTAGGAGTCCGTACAAAAATGATAAAATAATATATGGAGGAAATATATGTCCAAGAATCACAGAGGGAGCGGGTTGAGAGAAACGTACCGCAGTGGAAGAGGGGTTTGCCCTCTCTGTAAGAGAAGCGGTATCAAAGTCGTTTACGAACATGATGCCGGAGAAAATAAAAAAATACATATCTGCAAACAGTGCAGAGCCGCACTCAAAAACGGAAAAATGCAGGAGGAATTAGCAGCTCTCTCCTGATCTTGTATGACGGCCGGAACAGTTCTTGCAATCTATCTTGCATTCTTTGCAGCGGAGTTTTTATTTGAATCCGGTTTGACCTGCCTGAATGTAAACCATATAAAGAAGAATAGAGAAAAAGTACCCGAACAGTTATCAGGATATTTCAGCAGGGAATATCTTGTCCGGTCCGCGGATTACACCCTTGCTCATGCCCGGTTTTCACTTGTAAGTGCTCCCTTTCAAGCTGCTTTTGTCCTCCTTATTGTAACCACAGGATTCATGGGGATTGTAAACGGATGGATCGCGGGATGGGGACTTCCCGTGATCATTCACGGTGTTATCTACGTGTTTTTTTTCGGGCTCTTATTTTCCGTTTTCTCTATTCCGTTCTCTCTGTATTCACAGTTCGTTATTGAAGAGAAATTCGGTTTTAACAGAATGACGGTTGGGCTCTTCTTCATTGATGAACTGAAGAGTCTGGTCCTTTCCGCGGTAATCGGGTTTCCCGTACTGCTGGGGTTATTCGGATTGATAAAAGCCGCCCCTTCGATCTGGTGGGTGTGGGGGTTTGTTCTGGTTACAGCCTTTCAGCTGCTCATGACGGTTCTCTATCCGGTAGTCATTGCCCCTCTTTTTAACAAGTTTACCCCGCTCGAGGAGGGCAGTTTAAAGGAAAAACTGGAAAGCCTGGCTCAGCGGCTTTCTTTCCGGACTAAGGGGATCTATATCATGGACGGAAGCCGCCGCTCCGCGCATTCGAACGCGTATTTTACCGGCTTTGGCAAGGCAAAACGGATCGTACTCTTTGACACTCTGGTTGAGAAGCTCAGCGAAAATCAAATTACAGCCGTACTTGCTCATGAACTCGGACATGAGAAATTGAAGCATGTACTGAAGCGGTTTATTATTTCAACCCTCGTCACATTCGCGAGCTTTTTCCTGCTCTCCCTGCTGCTGCAGTTTGAACCTCTCTTTCATGCTTTCGGTTTTACAGACCCCTGCCCGCACTGCCTCTTTATTATTGTTGCGTTCTGTTCAGGGCCGTTTACATTTTTCTTTAAACCGCTGCTCACTTCTTGGTCGAGGAAGCACGAATATGAAGCTGACAGATTTGCAGTCAATGCTACGGGCGAGTATCAAAGCCTCGCGGAAGCTCTTGTTACTCTCGGCAAAGAGAACCTCTCAAATCTTACTCCCCATCCTCTCTACAGTTTTTACCATTACTCACATCCCTCACTCGGGGAGCGCGTTGGAGCACTGAAAGCGGATTAACAGAAATCGGCTTAATTCAAGAAGAAGTAAAAGATTCGATCTGCAGGTCATGATACGCCTGAATGAATCCTGCTGCCGACCAAGCCTGATACGCTTTGCCCATGGGCCGGCCGGTCTCTCCATGGACCCATTCGTTGAACTCCCACTCATTGGAAATACCCTGCTGATTGACTTTCGCCAGTTTGAGCAGTTCCTGCTGGGCGATATCCTTGAGGCCCAATCTGCTTACAAAGCGGACCCAGTCTGCTCCGATAAAGGGCCAGATGCCGCCGTTATGATAATGGTGCGGAAGGTTTAGAAGATTGACCGTGTAATAGGTGCGCCAGTTCGGATCTCCCGCGTTCACCGGAGGGTAGAGATTGGCAACAGGGTAGGGGTCATTTGCCCCTACACCCCACATAAACCGAAACGCAATCCGCGCCCGATCGAGATCGAGAACATTGAACAGGGCGGCCAGGATATTAGCGTACACATCACACCGCCAGTCATAGGCAAAAGGAGTAATCTCTGCTAAGAGGTAGCTGGTTTCTCCTAATGAAAACTGCTGGTCGGCAAACGTTTTGGAGACAGCATCAGTGTGGACCGATGGCCAGAACTTTCTCAATATTGCTTCTTTTACCAGCTGCGCCTTGCGGATATATTCCGAAGCAAGGTGGTAGTTCCCCAGCAGTTCGGCAAGCCTTCCGAAGAAGAGATTTGCCCCATACCAGAGTACTTCATCGTAGAGGACGTTGTAGCTTCTGCCGAACAGATCGGTCCAGTCTCCCGCTTCCGGTATTTCCAACAGTGCGTCGTTGTTGCTGTCCAAGGCGCTCAGCCTGGTCATGCATTTTTGGAGCAGATCGAACCACTCCCGCATAAACTGATAATCTCTGGTTTTTCGGATGTAGTGATAAAAGGCGATTATTACCCAGAGACCGCTGTCAATGGCACATATGCCTCCGACACCGGAGTAATCCGGAGTGTCGGTTACAATACTCACATTGCTCGGTATCAGCCCGTCCGGAGATACGTGGGTGAGGAGGGTTACCAGAGTATTTCTCTGGCAGCGCTGGATTTCAGGATCATCGAGGGAAAGTGAGCCGATAATGGCAATGGCGCCGTCTCTGCCCCACACACTCTTATAATTTTGATCGGTAGAGTGGAACAGGTTATCTTCGAGTGAGCAGGCTGAAAAGCCTAAAGGAGTAATATTCTTCTTGAGCGCTTCGATGGCCTTCTCATGGGCCAATTCTACGTAGTCGAGCTGGTCTTGGGTAAGACTTTTAAAATGAGTTGCTTTTACAACATAGCGGATACTCGGATCGTAGTGGCCGTGCCGAATTTCTTCAGCACTAATGTGGGCAGGTTCATCAATAACACCGTAGTACTGAAGCCCCTCGAGCACCCCGTCGGCAAACGGCTTTGTAGCCACAAATGTGGACAACTCAATGGTAGCGTGGAGCAGTTCAGCCTGGGCGTTTTCAACTACGATCCCGTTTACTCCTTCAATAAGATACATGGAACTGTCGTTACCCGTATCACCGGCTACTACCACCTGCTCCGGAGGAATGGAATGATGGTCCAGCAGCCATTTGAGTGAGTTCCCCTTGTTAGCGTATTTGGGAAGCACATCGAGATCGCGGGAACTGGAGTATTCTACGTTGACCTTTAACCCCTCGGCTTCCAGTCTTTTCTTGATCTCCTCGATCTGTTCGTCGGCTGCATCGTAGAAGTACCAGCTCGATTTGAACTTATTTTGATACCGCTGGGGCTGTTTTTCTATTTCCGGAATTTGACTCATTATTTTTTCCACCGCAACGATGTCCCAATCGAGGGTGAGGGTATCTGAGAACTCCTTGAGTACTTTTTTTTCCTGAAAATTATAGATAAGTGTTCCCACGCCGCAGATTAGAAAATCCGGTTTGGGGAGGTCCGTATGGCCGAGTACGCCCAAAGTGTCGTAGAGCAGTCTCCCCGAATTGTAGCAGAGAAGAGGCCGTTTTTCCGGGTCCAACGATTCCCATGTCATTTTGAAGGCAAGCGTAGCGTCAGGTTTGCCTATGAGTGTACCATCGAGGTCGGATGAGAACAGTTTTATTTCCATGTATTACGTGTCCCTTTGTTAAAAAGTATCTTCTTTGGGCTTAACGTGAATTCCCGCAGCAGAATCTCGTACCGAATCCACTGCATTTAGCAGCTGCTGGGCTATCCCTGTCCAGGTAAATCTCGAACGAGCTATCTGAGCACCTTTGGTCCTCAGCCTGTTTCGCAGGGTTTTATATCTAAGAGGTTTGAGCAGCGTAATCCCTAAATCATCTTTATCAAACGGATCGATAAAAAGGGTGTTGATGCCGTATTCGAGCACCCGGTAGAGTCCGCCGTGTATGGTAACCACTGTAGGCGTCCCGCATGCCATCGCCTCTATTGCCACCATTCCGAACGGTTCATACCGGCTCGGAAGAACAAAAATATCGGCAGCCCTGTAATAATCGGGCAGATCATCCTCCGGAATAAAACCGACAAATGAAATGCTCTCATTGAGTTCGTACTGATCGATGAGGGAGACAATATTTTGATACAGCTCTTCTTCACTTTCTGAACGGTCCTCATGACCGATGGCAAGCATAAGGCGGGCGTCGCTCTGTCTCTGCTGGAGTATGTTGAAACCGTGGATGAGCAGATCAACCCCCTTATTGTGGGCCAGACGGGAGAGCGCGAATATGGTAGGACCGGTAAAACCGAATTGCTCTCTTACGGCCTGACGGGTCGGCTCGCCTACTGGAAAATAGCGGTTGTCGTCATACCCGGGAGGAATCATCCGTATTTTTTGATGCGGTACATCATATTCGGATTCGATTTTATCCAGCTGGATCGGGGTGGTCGCTATGACGAGATCGCAATTTTTATAAATACTCAACTCGTTTTTTATCCGGTCTTTGAAGTTGTATTTCTCCTCGAACTCGTGGGCACTGTCCGGATAGTCTGTGAGCATCTGTTCTTTTTTCCATGCCCCCAGCGAGTGGGGAGTATGAATATGGGGAATATCCATCTTCTCTTTAAAAAATTCCCCGGCAACACCGGCGTCCCAATAGTGGCTGTTGATAAAATCATACTCTAAGTTGTGTTCCTTTATGTAGGCTAGGGCGTTGCGGGACCATTCCGGTATATTTTTATACAGATACTCTTTCGGAATAAAATCTTTTCCACCGCAGGGTGCCCGTAAAATGTGTACATTTTCATCAACCACCTCTCTGTCGGGCTGGTTTTCGAATTGGCGGGTCCAAATATCCACTTTATAACCGAAAAGGCCCAGTTTTTTTGCCAATTCCAATATAAAAACCACCTGACCTCCCGTATCAGGAGCTCCTAGAGGCGGTTCGGCCGCAACATAACCGTGGGTGGAGATAAAAGCTATCCTATTCGATGGTTTGGGTTTACTCTTTTTCTTTTCTTTTTTCTTTTTATCAATGATTTTTTTCATAATTAATAAGTATAATGTATTACTGATTACCTCTCAAGGGACCGGACAAGGGCGAGAAACCGCTCGAGGATATGCCCCGTATCGTCAATTGTTACATGGTCACCTGTTATCTCCACCGGAATGTAGTCGAGATAGAGAATAGCGCCGTCTACGATGCCGGCCCGGAGAATGAGGGATTCTTCTCCGTATGTTGTCTCTTCCATTCCCGGAAAAATAAAATTCCCGAGAGAATAGGCGATGAGTTTGTTCCGGTATACCTCTAAGCCCTGAAGTACATGCGGATGAGAGCCGAGAACGATGTCGGCCCCGGCATCAATACATTTGCGGAAAATATCTTTCTGTTCATCCGTGGGGGTGCTGCTCCACTCCTTCCCCCCGTGTACCATCACGATATCGAACGTTTCATCTCTGAAATTGGTTTGCATGCTTTCAAAAGCCTTCTCTCCCGCCCAGAGGATCCCCGCCTGTGATTCGGTTGCTCCTGCCTGCCGTCTTCCGTCGAATCCGTTCATCTCACGCGGATATGCGCCGAGAGAAAGGACCTGAATCGTATTCCCTTTTATCGATGTACGAAACGGTATTGCCGCCTCCTCCAGAGATGTCCCCGCTCCCGAGGTATGGAGGCCATGTTGTTTCAATGCTTCGAGAGTATCTAAAAAACCCTCCATCCCGTAATCGAAACAGTGGTTGTTTGTAAGAGAGAAATAATCGAACCCTGCTGATGCAAGAGGAGCGAGCACTTCCGGGACAATACGGAAATTGTACGATTTAGGAATTAGATCTCCCCCATACGTTACCGCTGTTTCGAGGTTTCCCATAAGTAGATCTGCCGAACGAAGATAGGAAAGGGTGTCTCCAAAGACATACTCGATACCGTCCGACCGAGTAAGCAGGATGCGGTCGACCCCGCGGCCCGGCATGATATCGCCCACCCCAGCTATCCACACCGGCTGCTTCGGGGTTTCCTCCGGCAGAGGGATTGTATCGAACCACTTTTGAAGCGCTTCATCAAAAACAGGTTCGAGCGGCGCGTGCATCCGGACGGCTTTCTCAGCGGTAAGCGGGTATCCCGGTTCATGGGGGTAGACCCCGTCCACAGGCACTGCCCTGTATGGAAGCGATATCTCACTAAGAGGACTCACCTCATAACGGCCTTTCAGCACCTCCGTGAGTGCCGCATCGCCGTGGTCCTCCGTGTAATGTGTAACCGGTGCAAACCAAACCCGCTCGAAGGGGCGTTCCTGTGAATAGACATGATCTTGATCCTGTTCTTCTTCATCCCAGGACCGGGTTGTAATCGATATCACCCAGTCCGCATTGTCTTTTGTCTCTGCCGGCTCGATTTCTCCCGGAAGCGGGTGACGGGAAAGAAGTTCCTCCATGTACCGTTTTTGTTCCTCAGTAGAATCGAAAAAAACCGTTACTGCTTCCTCTTTTTCGGAACAGCCCGTGAGTAGAAAGCCTGTGAGAAAAACACCTGCAAAAAGGAAACCTGCGGTCCGGCGCATGCCACAGGATGATATATATTTCGCCGCTGTGCAACCGTCTCGGTTGCCTCATCCAAGAGTAAAGTGGTACGATGATTAAAATTATTAAAGGGAAAACCGATTAAGGAGCGTAACATGCTAGGCAGCTACACCCCCTGGATTAAAGATGTAATCAATTACAACGAGAGGCCACTCTCATTTATGCATGAGAAGTGGGACGATGTAGAGACATGGAAAAAAGAAGCCCGGAAGCAGTTTATCCGGTATACGCTGCCGCCTGAACTAAACTCCCCGCCCCATGTAACTGTTACAAACACCTTTCAATACGACGGCCTGATCGTAGAGGAGCTGGAATGGAGTTTCGGCTACGGGCCTAAGACCGAGGCGTATTTTTTCAGACCGGTCGGCTCTCGTGGAAGGTTGCCCGGAGTGCTAGGCCTCCACGACCACGGCGGTAATAAGTTTTTCGGAAAATCAAAAATAACGCGGCCGTATGAGTCCCGGCACCCCTTTCTCAAAGAGTATCAGGAAACCTACTACGGAGGTGTCGGCTGGGCAAGTGAACTGGCTAAACGGGGGTACGGAGTACTGGTCCACGATGCGTTCACCTTCGAAAGCAGAAAGATTTTCGCTTCTTCTTTGCCCGGCTATGTGGTAAAGCGGCTGATGAGCCACCCCGAAGATATCGAGGAGATAACACCGGAGGACCTGGCATCCGGCAAGCCGGTTACCGACTATGATCACAGTGAAAGCCCTTCCACTGAAGAAATAAACAGGTACAACAGTTTTGCAGGACAGCATGAGACCATTATCGCAAAGTCACTCTTTTCCGCCGGGCTTACCTGGGCCGGTGTGTACACGGCCGAAGACCGGGCCGCTCTCGATTACCTTGTGTCCCGGGAAGAGATCGACAGCAGCCGGATTGCCTGCTGCGGCCTCTCCGGCGGGGGATTGCGGACGGATTATCTTGCCGGAATGGACGACCGGATTTCCTGTGCTGTCTCGGTGGGATTCATGACAACCTGGAAGGATTTTGCCGTACACACCGCATTTACCCACACCTGGATGATCTACATCCCGGGTCTTTCCGCGTTGATGGATTTTCCAGATATTTTGAGCATGCGTGCTCCGAAACCGACGATGGTCATGGCAACCGAAGAAGACCCGCTGTACACCCTTTCCGAGGTGCGGGAAGCGGAAAAACTCCTTCAAAACGTATTTGACAAAGCGGGAAGTGCGAAGAACTTCGAAATGCGGTATTACGGAGGGCCGCATAAGTTCGATCTGGCCATGCAGAAAGATGCCTTTGACTGGATCGACCGCCACATCGCCGGGGCTTCCTGACCGGCAGGTTCTGATTAATCTCGCTTGCAATTGAACCTGCTTCATTTTATGATGATGCCATGTCCGGCACCGCGCGTACAGACATCACCCTTTCGAATTTAGGCGGCCTCTCCGTCTATTTTGTGGGCATAAAGGGAACGGGAATGGCCGCCCTTGCCGAACTGTTTCACAAACGGGGAGCTAAAGTGGCCGGTTCGGATGTTCCCGAGAAGTTCTACACCGACCGGGTCCTGCACCGTTTGGGCATTCCCTATCAGGAAGGCTTTCGAAAAGAGAACATCCCCCCGGACGCACAGGTGGTCATCTATTCCGCGGCGTATGATCCGGCACATCATCCGGAGCTGCGTGCAGCTGCGGAACGGGGCCTCCCCCTGCTGGTATACACGGAGGCGCTTGCACTTCTCTCGAGGAACGTGTTTTCTGTAGGAATAGCCGGTGTGCACGGTAAGACGACTACCACAGCTCTTATCGCCGCCACAGTAAAAGCACTCGGTCTTCCCGGGTCCGTTCTCGTCGGCTCGGCAGCTGCCGACCTCGATTATCAATCGACCTTAGTACAGGGTGAGCGTTTTTTTGCCGCGGAAACGTGCGAATACCGGCGCCACTTTCTCTCCTTTTCTCCTGATATTCTTGTCGTTACCAGTATAGAAGAGGACCATCTCGACTATTACAGCGGTCTCGCCGATATAAAACGCGCGTTTCTCGAGTACGCACACAACCTGCCCCCCGACGGGACCCTCATCTACTGCGTGGACGATCCCGGGGCCCGGGAACTCGCTGAAACAGTTGCGGGTGAAAGAGAAGCCTCTGAGGGCGTAAAGCAGGGTGAGGGGATCTCCCTTATACCGTATGGGTTCAGGGCTATTGGGCCATACGCCGTTACCTCCTGTAAGACGGAGCCCGGGAGGACCCTGTTTTCCTTGGGCGGTTTTGAGGGAGAGTTTACTCTCAAAATTCCGGGAACGCACACCGTAGAGAACGCCGCAGCAGCGATAGCGGTCTGTTCTCTGCTCATCGAGAGGGAACGGGAAGAGACGGGGGGGTATTCAGATTCACGCAGACTGATTGCAGAAGGAATAGCCGGTTTTTCCGGGAGCAGAAGAAGGTCCGAAATAATCGGTGAGGCAGAGGGGGTCCTCTTTCTCGACGATTATGGGCATCATCCGACTGCGATTCGTTCCACCCTCGAGGGGCTCAAGCGGTTCTATCCCGATCGGAGGATAGTAGTCGATTTTATGTCCCACACCTATTCGAGGACCGCAGCCCTTTTTGACGAGTTCGCCCGAGCATTTGACGCGGCGGATGAGGTTATATTACATAAAATATACAGCTCGGCAAGAGAACAGGACAACAAAGCTATATGCGGGCATGATCTGTTTCTCGCTGTCAAACGGAACCATCCTCGGGTACGCTATTTCGAAGAGGTCATGGATGCAAAACCGTACTGTCGGAAATCACTCGGGCGGGGGGATTTGTTTATCACGATGGGTGCGGGAGACAACTGGACATTAGGCCACGCGCTGTACAATGAGCTTGCTGAGCATGATCTTACAGAAAATAACGGACAGAGGTTACAAGCATGAAAAGTATGACCGGGTATGGATTTTCCGAGCATAAAGATGAAAAAATGCATCTGTCTGTTGAAGTCAAATCGTACAACAACCGGTATCTCGATCTTTTTATCAATCTTCCTCAACACTTAAGCCGGCTCGAGCCGAAAATGCGGGAACTTCTCTCTGAAAAGATAGAACGAGGACGTGTCGAGGTGTACTGTAAAATGAGAGAGTTCGAAGAAGACCCTCAGGTGTATCTCGACCACAACACGGCACAACGGTACACGGCAGTACTCAAAGAGTTGAAGCAGGTTACCGGAGTACGGGGCATGCCCCGTCTCTCACATTTGATAAGAATGGAAGGAGTGCTGAAAAGTGATAAAGAGGTCGATCTAGAAGCACTCGGCGGGACCCTGCTCACCCTCACAACCCGCAGTCTCGAAGCATTTGAACAGACGAGAGTGCGGGAGGGGCAGAAGACTAAGCAGGATATAGCGAGCCAGATCGAAATATTACGGGAGTCGGTAGCCTCTATCGAGAGTTACAGCGGAGAGCTCGAAGAGAAGATAATGAACAACCTCAAAGAGCGGTTTACCCAGCTCTTAGGGGAAGGGGTCGATGAGAGCAGAGTGTACGCGGAAACCGCGGTCCTGCTCGTAAAATACAGTATTAGTGAAGAACTGCAGCGACTGCACGCGCATATCGAAAGTTTTAGAGAATTACTCGATTCTGAGGATGCGGTCGGCAAGAAGTTGGATTTTATCTGCCAAGAACTGAACAGAGAAATCAATACGATCGGATCGAAAAGTGTCATATTGGATATCAATAAAGCGGTTATAGACAGCAAAGACGCGATAGAAAAGATGCGCGAGCAATTACGCAACGTAGAGTAGAGGTAATGAAAAAAGGAATAAAAATAGCGATATCGGGAAAAAGCGGCTGCGGTAACACAACGGTCAGCAGACTCGTAGCGGAAAGACTCGGATTGGAATTGATCAATTACACCTTTCACACCATGGCCGAGGAGGAGGGGATCGATTTCAAAGATCTCTATCAAAAAGCCCAGACCGATTTCAGCTACGATCGTCATCTCGACGAAAGACAGGTGGAAATGGCACAGAAGGGCGATTGTGTTTTGGGCTCTCGGCTTGCGATTTGGATGCTCGAAGATGCAGATTTGAAAGTTTTTCTCGATGCCCCGCTCGAAGTCCGGGCGAAGCGGATACAGCAGCGGGAGGGCGGCAGTTTTGAGGACGTGCTCGAAGAGACGAGGCGGCGTGACAAGAAGGACAGCAATCGATTCATGCAATTGTACGATATCGATAACGACAAATTCGGCTTTGCCGATCTGATTCTCGACGTCGGCAGCTTAGACCAGCACGAAGCTGCTGAGAGGATCGCCGCTGAGGCGCGGAAGATCCGGTAACCGATTCTTTACATCATCCGATTTTTTTGAGATAATACGGTACACAAAACGGAAAGGGAGAAAACAATTGATTTTACCATTAGACCTCCTTGTCAATTTCAAGGGAAACATATATGAGCTGACCTGTGCGGCTATCCGGCGTGCAGTTCAGATTACGGTTACAGATGATGAAGAGGTTCAGGAGAACAATGGTAAAGTTGTCTCAACTGCAATCAAACAAATCCTGACGAAAAAGGTTGAATTCCGTATCGAAGAATAATCTCCACTCCAAGCACGAAACGGTCCGCGACCCGATTATTGTCCTCTTCGGTCCTACTGCCGTAGGAAAAACAGAACTCATTGCTGATCTGTTCTCAACCGGTTTTGAAATAATCAGTGCAGACAGTCTTCAAGTGTACCGAGGGCTCGATATCGGGACAGCTAAACCTGGACCGCCACTGCGCGGCGCCATTGCCCATCATCTTATCGATATCAAAGACCCTCGCGAGCAGTTTACGGCCGGAGAGTTCGTAAAACGGGCCGATGAGCTTGCTGCAGAAATACGGGCGAGAAACCGGATACCGGTTGTCTCCGGCGGTACAGCCTTTTATCTGAAAAGTTTTTTATACGGTCTCCCCCCCGTCCCGCCGGCCGACGGCGCTGTCCGCGAGGAAGTACGGAAAGAACTCGAACAGCGGGGTGCTGAGGCCCTTTACGAAGAACTGCAGCGGGTCGACCCGACGGCTGCGGAGAAGATTTCACTAAAGGACACATACCGCATCACCCGTGCGCTGGAGGTGTACAGAACAAGCGGAAGACCGCTTTCTTCATTCCCGGTGCCTGAAACGGTGCGGGAAGGAATGGACCCGCTCATCATCGGCCTTACCAGAGAAAGAGAAGAGCTGTATACACGGATAGACCGGCGGGTCGAATTGATGTTCGAACAGGGGCTTACCGATGAGGTCCGGGAGTTGATGCAGGCAGGGTATACGGAACAGGACCCCGGTATGCGGGGAATCGGATATAGAGAGTTTTTTTTAATGCGGCGGTGGGGATGTCTTAGTGTCGAGGGAGTAAAAGAATTGATAAAACGGAATACCCGCCGGTATGCTAAACGGCAGATTACGTTTTTCCGCCATATCCCTTCGGTGCACTGGTTTTCTCCCTCCCGGAGTGCAGAAATTCGTACTTTTATTGAAAATAACCTCATTCTGCTGTAGTATGTAGGTTATGAAGAAGATAGCGGCCATCTTTCTCGCTCTTTTGTGTATGTGTATTTTCCAGGCAGCTGCTCAACAGGGTGGTGCCGGTGGGGCAACGATAATTTACGCGCAGGGAAATACCTTTACCCTTTCCAGGGACAGCGGTGTTACGGAGTATGATCTCTATTATGACGATGTAATCGGATTAGACCTCGAAGCCGGAGATTATATCAGCACCGACAGCGGCACTTTTCTCGAAGTCCAGCTCAAAGGTGCGCGAAATGTGCTCAAAATATCGGAGAATACCAGTTTTACACTCCAGCAGGTAGGAAGCGAAGGGGGAGGATCGGTCGAGCTTACCTACGGCAGAGTAAGGGCGAAAGTATCAAGACTCGTAGGAGACGATTCTTTTTCCATCCGCGGACCGAGTGTTGTAGCCGGCGTGAGGGGCACTGATTTCGGGTATGATATCATAGCCGGTGTAGAGGGCAATTTTGATCAATCCATAGCCCGTGTCTACTGTTTCGAAGGCGAGGTCGAAGTCAACAAAGTAAAGAAGATAACACCTCCTCCTGCTGATGAAGATGCCCTCGAAGAGGCCGGGGAAGAAGAAGAGACGAAAGAAGAGATCGTCGAGACGATCATTATCAGAGCGAATGAAATGGCGTTTCTCCCCATCGAGACTCCGGAAGAACCGCTCGAGATTACATCGATCGAAGAGGAAGTGGTCAGCTTCTGGGAGGAAAACGATTTTCAGGGAGAGCTGATCGAGCCGGAGGAACCGAAAGAGTCCGCGGCGGAAGGGCCTGCCGAGGAGGAGGAACGCGGCGAAGAGGAGGAGCAGGAAGTCGAAACAGCCGAGGAAACCGTGCCCGAACCTGGAAAAGAGCCTAACAAGGTCTTCTCGAAAAAGGAAACGCTCTTCGGTGTCGGGACAGGAGTGCTGATCGGCGGAATTTTGGTCGAAACTGCCGGTCTGCTTACCTACTTTCTCGGTCAGGAAATTTTTCCGGGTTCCGATCCGCTTTTAATGAACGACCTCGGGACCGGTTTGATGGTCGGAGGCGGGGTGCTGATAACCGGCGCTTTTATCACCTACCTTGCGTCCTTGCTGGCTGAATAGGAGCAAGCTCTTCGGATTCGATGACGTCGATTCTGTAGATTTCCCAATAGTTTCCCGTATTCTCTACAAACACCTCTTCGGTATTTTCCATCACACCAATGCGAAGCGGGCCCTGCTCCATGAGCTGGGAGGTACCCGGCTGCTCGCCTATATCCCCTTCAGGCTGAGAGGGTGCGTATTTTTTATATGAAACCCGGTAGCGCGCTTCGGTTTCAGTCTCCGTGACAGCACGGATCTGCAGGTCGGTGATCCCGTAGATCGTCTCCGATTCTCCGATCGGCGGACTCCCGTTTTCGACCCATTGCTGCGCGTTGATTATTCCCGACGTTCCCTCATTTGCCATACGCATCTTCCCGATTACGTAAAGATGCATTACTTCGTTGAGTCTGTTTTTCGCTACTTTCGGGGCCACACAATCTTCCATGGTGATGTGGTCGAGGCTGTTCATACTGGTGTAAAAAAGCCGTGTAACTTCCCGGGGCTCCATTCCTACCGTCACCGGTGGCGCGAGGATATTACTCAACATGCTTGCAACGAACCAGATCGCCGCTACCGTTCCCACAGCTGCTACGGTAAGGGAGACCTTGTGTTTCTGGAAGAAAGTCCGGGTAGTAAACGATTTGTCCGATTTCTTTTGATATTTCGCGGCTTCCGCCTCGATCAGTGCGCGCTGTTCATCGGTAATCGTTTCCGCGGTCCCCTCTTCCAGCCATCGGTCTACTTCATCTATCCAATTGTGCAGCGTCGGCGGGCGTCCGGCTTCGAAATTGGACATGATGAAATCGGAAACATCTTTTCTGATCTCCGGTTTCACCATCTTCGGAGGCAAAATTGATTTGGAACGCATTTTGATATGAAGCACTTCTTCATGTTCGTCGGTAAAGGGAAATACTCCCGTCAGAAGCCGGTAGGCGATTACACCGCAGGTAAAAACTGCCGCCTCTTCGTCCTTCCGGTCAGGATGGACCATATAGTCGACCCCTTCACGACGGGTCTCCGCGGCCAGCTGCGGTGTAGAGCGCTGTATAATCTCCGGAGGGAGAAAAAGGATACGGCCGTCATTGAGGAAAAGAACACTGTTTCCATACACGGGGGGAAACGGCTGCGAGCGCTGTTCCAACAGGAGAAGAGCCGCTGCTAACCGCTTTATGTAGTAAAGATTTTCGGGATCCGGGTTTGAAATGATTTCATGGAGCGTGGTTCCATCTTCATAAGGGCCGTAAAAATAGGTGTTGCCCTCATGCTCCAATACCCCGGTGACGTGCCAAGGTGTAATTGAGTTTTCGTTTACAATCCATCCGGGTGACTGTTTTAATTGTGAGAACTGAGTGAGGGCATAGTTCTTTTTGCCGCCCGAGAGGAGGATGCCGAGATGAGTACCCGATTCTTCTACGATCTTTACCGTTCCGGTGCCGAGGGGGATGATGTCTCTTTTAATCATGTTCGCCAAATACTATTGCTGAAAATATACTGATTTCTGTTTGCGGGTCCTCCCAGCAGGAGGCCGGCAGGCCCGCCTTATAGCAGGTGTGAGTGAGAAACGTGTCTCTGTCCCAGCCCTGTTCCGTTGCAACCTGAGGAAGAAGCACACCCGATGCCGCACCTCTCTGAATATAAATGCCGTGTTCTCCGGTCTTGATTTCCTCGATCGAATCGATTTTCTTGAGAGGGGAGAGCACTGATATTTCGATATCGATATCTTTAAACTCCTCTTTGGAGAGAGGGGGGAAGCGGGGATCATGAAAAGCCGATGAAATAGCCATTTCTTTGACTGTTTCTGCAAGCGGTTTTGTTCCGATGATATTTCCGATACAGCCCCGTAAACTTCCCCGTTTGTGCAGGGTAACGAAAGCTCCGCACACTGTTTTCAATGTTTCGGTAGGAGTGTTATAGCTGGGTTTACGCTTCATGAGCTTCGCGTCGATCGCTTCACGGGCCGTATCCAGCAATATTTGTTTTTCCTCCTCAGTAATGGTGAAAGTCATGCGTTATCCTCTTCACTAATAGAGATTCCGGCATAGTAGATTATTTTCTCTGTTTCATCTCCGAGCCGGGAAGAATTGTCCGTTTTCATTATATCTATTTTTATCTTTTCCCCGAACAGGGCAAGCAAGCAGGCAATACATCCGGCCCCGCACGATCCGATAGTTCCATTTTCTGCAGCACGTATAATCTGCTGCCACTTCCTCTCGTGCAGGAGACTGATGCATGTTTCATATCCCTGCTTGGCTTCTCGTAAGGTTTTATACGCACTCATGTTTGCAGAGACTACAAACAGTGTCGAATCCATCATATCAGCTAATGTAAACTGTATCAATTGGACCAGCAGTTCCGTATTGGTCATTGAGGTTTTTCCCAATAGTATCGGTACGATGGAAGCTTCAGGAAACAGATACTGGACAAAGGGCAGCTGTGTCTCGATACAGTGCTCTTCGAGATGGGGAATGTCGTTTTTGACAATTTTATTACTGAATCCGTTCATCTCCTCGACGAGCTGCTGGTCGACGGGGACTTCACCGAGCGGTGTTTTAAAAGCCGTAGATTCTGTAAGGTAGATTTCGTCTCGAGGGTCCCGATGTACCGGGCCTAAGATAACAACCGTGTCCACTATCCGCTCTCGGGCAGCGAGGAACGCAGCCGCGGCAACAGACCCCGAAAAACCGTACCCCGCGTGGGGAGAGATAATAGCTGCAGCCTTTCGGGGAATAGTTCCATTCACACTCTGTTCTACGGTTTGTTCTGCAGTATTAAAAAGGTTCTCGATTTCGGAATAGAGCTCGTCCTTCTCTCCGGGATAGAAAATCCCGTCGACAATAGGTTCCCGGACCGTTTCTTGAGGTGTATGTGATGGTATAATACCCTCGCTCATTAGTTACAGTATAATCAAAGCTACACAATTTGCAAACCGTCACTGTGAGCCGTCACTACTGCTGAGCGGACCGTTCCCCTTGAAGCCGCTCGAGCCGCTCCCTGTCCAGTTTCACGGAGAGGTTCTTTTCCTGGGTTGGGATAACGAGTCCTTTTTTTCCTTCTTTCGGTCTCCGTAAATACTTTACTTGGGTATAGTAGAGGTCCGCTTCTTCGGCCTTTTTGGCCTTGCTGTAGTGAATGGCGAGGTTTCCCGCGTCGAGGAGTGTCTCTAAGGGGACACTTTTTCCCGATTCAGCTTTGATAAACACATAACCGCCGGGGTAGTCCCTGGTATGAATCCAGTAGTCGTTGCCCCTGGTGTGATACCGGAGCAGCTCATCGTTCTCCCGCGCATTTCTCCCTACCAGAATCGTGAAACCGTGAGAACGGAACTGCAGCCCGGGGTACACCTTCTGCTGCCTTCCGGCTTTTACCGTTTCGTCGGATTCCGCGCCTGCATACGCTTCATACAGTTCGCGGACCTTGTCCGGGTCTTCCGTTTCCCGAAGTATCTGCAGGTCTCGACGTACCCGATTAAGTTCATCCTCCTGGTTTCGGATTTCGTGTACCAGTGTATCCAGGCCGGATTTTGATTTTTTGTACAGAGTGTAGTAGTGATCGGCATTCTCCGCGGGGGTCAATTCCGGTTTCAGCTCGATGGTGACTGCCTGTCCGTCATCATCAAAATAATTGACGGTTTCGAACCACCTGTCCCCCTTTTGTATCCGGTGCATACCGGAGGTGATAAGGTCCCCGTACTGTTTATATTTCTGGAACTGTTCATAGTTGTCTTTCTTGGTTTTAAGGTTCTCCAGCGTTGTTTCGATCTTAGACTCTTTTTTATTCAGTATTCTTTCCACAACAGACTTTTGCTGCTCACGCGCCTCGCTGTTCTCCATATCAAAATAGTGCTGTTCAATTTTTTCATTGAACGAGCCGTCCCCGGGAAGTTCCCGTATCTCGAACTCTTTTTCTGTTTTTTTTCCGGGAATAAGAGAAGGGGATTTCTCCGGATGGAAAAATCCGCCGGAGATCTCGTTCCTCTTCGGCCGTCTGTAGAGAGCATCGAGTATGGTCCCTTCCGCGTCGGTTACCAGGATATTAGCCGCGCCTCCCCAGAGCCGGACCCAAAGGTGCGTCGTTTCTCCTGCCCGTACCACGGTGAGTTTTACGATGCGGTCTTTTCCGACCTGGTACGCTTCGGTGATGCGCCCTCCCATAATCCGAGACTTGAGAAATTGAACAAATCGCTGGGTTTTAATGGAGCCCTTGACGGGTCTCGTTAACCGATGCAGACGTGTTCTGCCCTGGGCCAGAGAAAGATAGAGGGAGAACCGCTCTTTCGGCCGGTAGAGCTGGAGAATAAGCGCGTGAAAACGGGGCTGGCGAATTTTTTGTATGTGTGCATCGACCACATTGAGCTCTTCGAGTATCAGATCGATTTCTTTCCAGTTAAGTGACAATGTCGTTCTCTATCAATGCATCAGAGCAATGGTTTTATCGAGTCGAGAAAAATAGTGTAATCTTCAGAAGAAAAGAACACGAGGTAGATTTCGCGGGGGAGACTGCTGTTTTTGAAATGGTTTTTGATCGCTTTAAAAGCGATAGAAGCTGCGATCTCGCGGGGAAACCCATACACGCCGGTAGAGATAGCTGGAAACGCGATCGTATTCACCCCCGTTTCAGCTGCAAGTTTTAAACTGTTTACATATGACTGTTTGAGCAGTTCATGTTCGTTTTCATTTCCGCCCTGCCATACCGGACCTACGGTATGGATAACGTGCGAGGCGGGGAGTTTTCCTCCGGAAGTAATTACAGCTTTACCGGTGGGCAGACCGTCCGGGTATCTGTGCTGTCTGATCTCCTTACACTCATCGAGGATTGCGGACCCCCCTTTTTTATGAATGGCGCCGTCTACACCGCCTCCGCCCATAAGGCTGCTGTTTGCAGCATTTACAACGGCATCGACTTTCATCTCGGTAACGTCTCCCTTTCTTACGATAAGCCTTCGGTCTAATAGATACTCCATAATTTACCTCCTTATCTCTTTTAAGAGTACATCAATCTGTTCTCTCGTGCCAACAGTGATGCGGACATACGGGCGTATTCTCTCTTTGTCGAAATACCTCACGAGTACACCCCGTTTTTTTAGTCCCGAGTACACCGCCTCGCCTGAAAGCCTCGGGCTCCCCGCGAAGATGAAGTTAGCTCCGGACGGAAACACGGTCCACCCCATTTGCCGCAGCTCGTTCGAGAGATATTCGCGGGTTTGTTTGATCATCTCTATGCGGTCTTTGTAGTAATTCCAGCTGTTTACCGCGGCTATCCCGATACGCTGGGAGAGAGTGTTGACCGGATAAGAATTGAACGAATCCTTTACAGTAAAGAGTGCGGTGATGACCTTCTCCGAGGCCAAAACATACCCAAGCCGAATTCCTGCTAAAGACATCGATTTCGAAAAGGTCCGTACAATGATGAGATTCTCATATTCATTCAGTAAGGGGAGGGCGGTTTCTCCCCCGAAATCGATATACGCTTCATCGATGACTACAGCATTACCAGCAGAAGATGATTCGGGATATGATTCGAGGAGCTCCCTCAGGCTCGAGACCGGCAGGGTGATACCGGTCGGGGCGTTCGGATTCGGGATGATGATTCCGCAGGAGGCTCTGCTTGTGTAACCGCTTATATCGATGCGGAACTCTCGGTTCAGAGGTATCTGATAATAGGGTATTCCGTAAAAATCACAAAAAACCGGATAAAAGCTGTAGGTTATATCGGGGAAGAGGAGCGGACCCCGTTCAGCTTCGAAAAACGCATAAAAGATAAAAGAGAGTACTTCATCGGAGCCGTTACCGGTAAATACCTGCTCCGGCTGCACTCCGTGGCGACGTGCAATGGCCTTTCTCAGCTCCCACATGGTCGGGTCAGGATATTTATTCAAATCTTCGATTTCTGTCCGCTCGAGCAGTTCGGCCACCGCGGGAGCAGGGGGATAGGGGTTTTCATTGGTGTTGAGTTTTATATACGATCTGTCCCGGGGTTGTTCTCCGGGCGTGTATGGTGTCAAGCCGTGAAGCCGTTCAGTGAACATACAGTTTCCTCACTTCAGCAATCATGTAGAATGAGCCCGTTACGATGATCGGGACGTTCCCGCGGGCGAGGTCTCTCGTTTTTTTTACAGCCTCCCCGGGGTCTGCAATCAGTTCGGTTGCAGGATTATACTGTTTGAAAAGATGGAACACCTCTTCCGGGTTGCTCTTTTTAAACCATCCGGGTGTCGATATGATGATCCTGGTAAAATGGGGTGCGAGAATCTTGGCCATGGCAGTACTATCCTTTCCCGTTACCGCCCCGAACAGGAGGATCTTTTCTTTGGGGAACAACTGATTTACGACTTCGAGAAGGCGGGCTACCGAAGCAGGTGTGTGGGCCCCGTCGATTAAAACCGGCGGCTTTTGGGAGATCACCTCCATTCTGCCGAACAAGGTGGTCCGTTTAAGCCCTTCCCTAATAATTTCAGGGATGTGTTTCTCTCGTGCTGTCTCGACTATCTCCGGGAGAATGTGGCGGGCGGTAAGCAGTGCTAAGGCGGAGTTTTCCGCCTGAACATCCCCTAAAAGAGAGAGGGTGGCCGTATCGACATTACCCCCCTTCCAGCAGTAGGTCACTTCCATGTTCGTATTTCCCAAAGACAGTTCGAGCCCGTCGAGGTAATCGGAGAGAAAATAGAAGGGCGCTCCGCGGGATTCGGCCGTATTCCGGAATATGGTGGCGACTTTGTCGTACTGATACCCGCAGAAGACCGGAACACCCTGCTTGATGATACCGGCCTTCTCGAATGCGATTTTCTCTATGGTGTCCCCTAAGATATCGGTGTGTTCCCGCTCTACAGGTGTAAGAACACAGGCTCGAGGTGTAATCACATTGGTAGCATCAAGCCTGCCGCCGATACCGGTCTCTACCACCACCCAGGAACAGCCGGCATCTCTGAACACGATAAATGCGAGCAGCGTCAGCAGTTCAAAGGTGGTCGGCCCTTCCTCCGCGAATTGGACAGCAATGGAATCACTTTCGATAACCTGTTTGATCTTCTGAATACGGGTGATGAGCAGATCATCATCTACCTGCTCTCCCGCTAAGGTCATCCGCTCTTTGTAGCTTACCACATGAGGAGAGGCATACAGGCCGGTCTTCTCGCCTGCCTCCCGCAGCAGTGATGCGAGAAACGCGCCGGTCGACCCTTTCCCCTTGGACCCGGCAATGTGGATTGAACGGAAACTGTTGTGCGGATTATCGAATAGGGAAAGGAGGAGGGCCATACGGTCGAGCTTATAATCACGCACCGACTGCGGTGTTACTTTTTCAAAATTGGTAAAAGATTCGAGATACCCGAATGCTTCCTCGACCGTTTTCCATTCCATAGCAGTTAAAAACTGTATCATACCTGGCCCGCGCTGGACAATGGAGCAGAACATATCGACACCTTGACACCTCATATAACATTACCTATGATCATGAGGGAACGACTCAAACAGGAGTATAATCATGATGAATTATTTTTTGACCGAAGAACAGCAGATGATAAAGGAGACTGCTGCACGGATTGCTGACGAAAAAATCGCCCCTATCGCCGAAGAATACGATGAAGAACAGAAGTTTCCCCACGAAATCGTAAAGATATTGGGTGATTCCGACCTCTTCCGCGTTTTTATTCCTGAGGAATACGACGGACTCGGAGGCGGTGTATTCGAGATGTCTATCGTCGTAGAAGAGTTGAGCCGTGCCTGCGGCGGTATTTCCTTAGCATACGCTGCTTCCGGTCTCGGTACGATCCCCATCATTCTTTTCGGGACCGAAGAGCAGAAAAAAAAGTATCTCCCCAAACTCGCTGCAGGCGAGATGCTTGCCGCCTTCGCCCTCACCGAACCGAACGCAGGCAGTGACGCTGCGGCGATCATCACTCAGGCCAAAAAGGACGGCGATTCCTACGTTATAAACGGCACTAAACAGTGGATTACCAACGGCGGTGAAGCCGGAATCTACACCGTTATCTGTCTTACCGATCCTACCCGAGGTGCCCGCGGCTCATCGGCGGTTCTCATCGAAAAAGACACCCCCGGTTTTGAGTTCGGCAAGAAGGAAAACAAGATGGGTATCCGCGCTTCGTCCACGAGAGAGCTGATTTTCCAGGACTGCAAAGTACCTACCTCGAACCTTTTAGGAAGAGAAGGCATGGGATTCATGGTTGCGATGAAGACCTTCGATCAGTCCCGCCCCGGTGTCGCTGCCCAGGCGGTAGGAATTGCCCAGGGTGCACTCGATAAAGCGGTAGACTATTCCCGGGAACGGCATCAGTTCGGAAAACCGGTATCATCTTTTCAGGGTGTTCAGTTTATGCTTGCCGATATGGCCACGCAGGTTGAAGCCGCACGCGCGCTGACCTACCAGGCAGCAAAAACTGTTGATGCCGGTGAAAAGAACGTTGCAGGCATCTCTGCGATGGCAAAGGTGTTTGCCTCCGATACCGCGATGAAAGTAACCACCGATGCGGTACAGGTGTTCGGCGGATACGGATATATGAAGGAGTATCCGGTCGAAAAGATGATGCGGGATGCCAAGATTACCCAGATCTATGAAGGTACGAACCAGATCCAGCGGGAAGTGATTGCGATGAACCTGATAAAAGCAAGCATGCGGAAGAAGAAATAGAAGATAGAAGAAGGAAGCATGCAGAAATCACAAAAACTATTAGATAATCTAATGCGGAGGGGCAGAGAGTTTCTCGGCGTCGACTACCCGATTTTGGGCGGGGCGATGTCCTGGATCTCAGAGTCCCGCCTCGTCTCCGCAATATCCAACGGGGGCGGGTTCGGGGTAATAGCGGGCGGCAACATGCCTATCGATCTGTTCAAAGACGAGATCAAAAAGACCCAGGACCTGACAGACAAACCGTTCGGGGTGAATCTCATCTCCATAGCACCCAATTTCCGCCGGCATCTCGATCACGTCCTCGATACCGAGTTTCCTTTCGTTATTTTTGCAGGGGGGCTTCCTCCTCGGGACGCAATTACCCGGGTAAAACAGACCAGCAGTAAACTGCTCTGTTTTGCACCGACTGCAGGGATTGCCCGTAAACTCATCCGGATGGGAGTCGATGCACTCGTAATCGAGGGACACGAAGCAGGCGGCCACATCGGCCCCGTCTCTACTGCAGTCTTGGCAGAAGAGATACTCCCTAAAACCAAAGAGGTCCCCGTATTTGTGGCGGGGGGAATCGGCAGCGGCCTCCTGATGGTGCACTACCTTCTTATGGGAGGTTCCGGGGTGCAGCTCGGGACCCGGTTTGCCGTAGCCGAGGAGTCTCCGGCGCATCCCAAGTTCAAGGACGCGCTCATAAAGGCCTCGGCAAAGGATGCTGTCCCGACCGCGCAGTTCGACCCCCGTGTACCGGTCATTCCAGTGCGGGCCGTTACCAACGAAGGAACACAGGATTTCACGACCCTCCAACTCGGCTTAGTGGCCCAGCTCGAACGGGGGGCGATGACCCCAAAAGAGGCGGGGCTCAAACTGGAAGAGTTCTGGATCGGGGGGCTTAAGAAAGGGGCCATCGACGGGGACATCGAACGCGGGTCTATTATGGCCGGCCAGAGCGTGGGGCTCGTAAAAGAGGTCCTCCCCGCAGCTGAGATCATAAGCCGGCTCATCGACGAGGGCTTAGAAGAGGCGAACCGGGTCCTCGAGCTTCTCACCTCCGAGTACTGCGAGTAAAAAGCTCTCAGCGCGCGCCTATAAGCTTGGTAGCCTCGAATTGGGCAGGAAAGCCCGGACCGATCGCTTGCTTAACCACCTCTCCTTTAAGGGTCACAGTACGGTACTGATACTCTTTTCGCAGTTGTGCTTCCAATTCTCCTACGATCTCGTATTCCGTGCCGCGGGATGTGGTGAGCACGAGCATCGTGTGCGGTGCGCTCCCCTTCACAGAGAGCTTCCCGGTAATTTCGGTCAGGCCGTCGTCTTCCTCATCTCCGCGTTCATCCGGCCCCTTATTCTCCGGCTCGGGCGATTGGTCCTTTTGGTCACTCACTGTCTTTCCACCTCCCCGGTTTTGCTCTTCATCCCCCTTGTTCTCCTGTGAAGTGCAGGAGAGAGGAAGCAAGAAGAGGAGAAAAATGCCGGTAAAAATAAAGAGTGTATAAGCTGTAATTCTTTTGTTTTTCATATTCTATTTAAACACCACCGACATGAGTACATCATCGGGCATATCGATATCCCACGACTGCTCGCCGTCAAGGTCCGTCCCGGCTAAGAAATAGACGTTCGAGGTCCCGTACTGCTGCGAATCGGCGCCCACAGGAGAGCTCGAATAGATGTAGGGCCCTTCCAGAGTGTTGTATTTGTAGTTGTAGAGGTTGATCGAGCCCACCTCGTAGGTCACATCTCCTGTGGAAGAGTCGAAGAAATCTCCTTTGTTGTATCTAACCCCGTCTTCAGGATCAGTACTGTCGGAGAGAAGAACAGCAACACCCCACTTCTGCAGGAGTTCGGAGAAAGAGCCTCCTCCCTCATCTCCAGCAGCGGAGGCCACACCGGATGTGTTAGCCAGACTACCCTGGACGAGGTCTTTGAAAAGCCCTGCACCGCCGTAGTTCCTTGCAAGAAATGCACCGAACGCGTAGGCGGTCGTGTAATCGATAAAGGAGCTGTCCCAGGTGGTAAGTGATTCGTCATTGTAGTAGTTGAAATACGACAGTGTCGATGACATGTTGCCGGAAGGACCGGCACTTCCGTCACTGTAGGTCACTCCCCGGGGGCCAGGTATCTGCAGTTTCTTTGCAGAGAGATCTTCCGAGATGAGGGAGCACATCTCATTATACCAGGTGTCGGTGGAGACCCCGGCAACGACCCATTTCTGATAAAAATGGATTACATGCTGGAACTCATGGGCCACCGTAGAAATACCTTCATCGGGATTATTCGCGTAGTACCACGAGTCGATATAAAACATAATCCGTTCGTTTGAATTAGAGATATCGGTATAGTTGTCTTTCGGCCAGAAATAACCTGCGACAACTCCATCTTCTCCATCGGAATCTATGTCTAAGAGAAGAATAGTAATCTCGTCATTCGGAGGGATGAGATTACTGTAACTATGACTGCCCCATTCATCGCCATAGATATTGGTTACCCATTCGTAGATGTCGTTGTTGTCCCCTGCCTGGAGGAAGGTTGTGGCGAGATCTTGTGCCATCGTTAATGTTATTGTGTGATCAAACTCATCATCCTCAACATAAACATTTACTGTCTTTCCGTGCGCACTCGATGTTGCTTGTAATGTAGCTGTTACGGCGGGATCGTTCGGTCCTTCTTTGAAGGTAGCAAAACTCGGAGGCGGCGGGTCGCCTATAGTGTCGTCCATCCGTGTTGTCCCTTTGCGTAGCGGGGGCGGGTTCTCGCGGAAGGCTACCGCTTCGGGGAGGTCTTTGGTGTAGCTTGGCTCAGGCGGGGGCGGCAGCTCGGAGCGGTCGGGGCTTACCGCATGGGTCACACCGCGGGTCACATTGGCCGAGACTTTCGTCTTCGAAACATCGGTCTCGGAAGTGTTGGTAAAGATAAAATAGACATCAGAATCCTTGGAGCCGAGGTCTACTTTATAGGTAAACTCTCCAGTCAGATCAAGCAGCCCGTATGAAGACGGTTCTATGGTAATCGTTACCTCGTCCTCCGCGAAAGCACCAAATTCATCGATTACCTTGACTGAGACTTCGTGTTTTTTATCCGAGGAGACCACCCGGGCGGGGAACAAAAACGTACTCTCCACCTCGTCCTGCAGTTCATCGTCTATGTACCATTCGTAAGTGTAATCCCCGGATTC
>CAZKZZ010000018.1:0-22283 GCA_964557375.1 uncultured Spirochaetales bacterium
GTTCATGGAACTATATATAATAACAGATCCAATACGGATATTTCCGCAGTATTGTATATAACTGCAGACCGTTTCTACTTTGCATACACGTACCGTCCAATGCTTACAGCAATAACTCATATGTCTGTTCTTTTAGCTGTCGTTCTTTCAGGTTTTTCTTTTATTTTTATCCGGGCAACAATTGTTACCCCTCTCAAACGGTTGGTGTCTGCGGTGGTAGAAGTAGAGGAAGGGAATTATCATCCGTCATTAACAATACAAGAACCGTACGAGTTCAAGAAATTCGCAGACATGTTTTCACGAATGTTATTTGAAATAGAAGAAAAAAATATTAAATTAGCAGAATACTCCGAATCATTGGAAAGTAAAGTAAATGAACGGACTCAAGAACTAAATGCATCTGTAGAAGAGCTAAAAATGGCGCAAAAAACCATTATTCATCAGGAGAAGATGGCATCCATCGGTGAACTTGCAGCAGGAGTTGCACATGAGATAAATAATCCAACTGCATTCGTTATGGGAAATCTCAATACGTTAAGAGAATATATTGATGCTCTTACACAGTACTACCACTATACTGAAATGCTTCAGAAAGCACTTCCTTCAGATGACCGAATCGATATAAAGGTTGCATTAAATAAAATAAAGGCATTAAAAGAAGAAGAGAATATACCGCTTGTAATTGAAGATCTTTCCCCTCTTCTCTCTGAGCTCGACCGGGGTACCAACAGGATAAAAGATATTGTTCAGGGTTTGAGAGATTTTGCCCGGTCGGACAACGGTCTTTTTGAACGTTCTGATATAAACAGGGGTCTTGATGAGGCCGTTAAAATCACGTGGAACAGAATTAAATATAAGGCAAAAGTGAATCGAAATTATAGTACAATCTCTCCGATATCGTGTAATATACAACAAATAGAACAGGTATTTATCAATATACTGACAAACGCTGCAGATGCGATTGAATCCGAAGGAACCATTACTATCACTACTACGGAAGAAGACAATTATGTCGTTATTTCCATATCGGACACCGGGCAAGGGATTCGAGAGGATATGTTGATAAATATATTTGATCCGTTTTTTACAACAAAAGAAGTTGGGAAAGGAACAGGCTTGGGTCTTTCAATATCCCAGGGTATTATAGAGAACCACGGCGGAGAGATTTATGCGGAAAGTTCTCAGGGTGAAGGTACAACCTTTTTCATTCGCTTACCGATCGACGGGCAGGAGGAAAATGAAAAGAACAATATTGATAATTGATGATGAACGTGATGTAATCAACGCATTATTGCGGCAGCTGAGAAAGGAACCGATAATAATTCTCAGTGCATCAAGCACAGAAGAAGCTTTCACAATTCTTAAAGAGAACAAAGTACATCTAGTAATTGCTGATCACCGTATGCCGAGTACGACCGGTGTAGAATTTTTACGCCGGGTAAAAAAGCAGTGGCCGGATATTGTGAGATTTATCATTTCAGGGTATATAGAAACCGCGCTTCTTATCAGTGCAATAAATGAAGGGGAAGTCTACAGATTTATTACAAAACCGTGGGACGGAAAGAAGCTCAAAGAATATATCTATGACGGGTTACAGCACTATGATGTTTTAGAATCAAATAGAGATGTCATGAATGAACTGCTCAAATATAACGAATGTCTTGACGCTCAGGTAACTGATAGAAACCGGGCACTCAATTTATCTAATTCGATTTTCGAAGAACTTCCGTTTGGGATCATTGCAATTGACGAGGATAATAAGATACTAAGAACAAATACATATATCAATGATCTCTTCAATATAAAAAATAAAGATCAAAATGGTATTGTTCGAGAAACCATTGATTTTCTTTTTCCTCCTTGCATTACCGATTTTATAGAGAACGGTCTCAGTAAAAATGACGGGCAGGCTGCAAAGAAATTTGAATTGAAGAACAAGGCAGTTACTGTCCATGTACGCCGTTTAAGAAAAGATATCGACACTGCAAAAGGACTGATTATTATCCATGAATAACTATATACTCTTACTCGTAGATGACGAACCGGATATTCAAAACTCATTGAAACGGAATTTGAGAAAGTGGTCCGTACAAAACAATATTACCGTGGAATCCTCTAACTCGGGGAAAGAAGCACTAAAAGTACTAGAGGAAAAATCGGATAGAGTAGCTATTATTATTTCAGATCAGAAAATGCCGGAAATTACCGGATCTGAACTCCTTCGGGAAGTATCTAGCCGTTATCCGCATATCGTTTCAATCATTCTTACCGGCCATGCAGATACGGCGGATATCAGTTCGTTTATCGAGGCGGGAATATTCGCTTTCCTTGAAAAACCCTGGGATCCTCCCTCACTAGTCTCTGA
Source organism: uncultured Spirochaetales bacterium (assembly GCA_964557375.1). Lineage (GTDB taxonomy): Bacteria > Spirochaetota > Spirochaetia > SPDA01 > CAZJBZ01 > CAZKZZ01. Next base: position 2,366 of record CAZKZZ010000018.1, read on the forward strand.
GGTTGAGAAAGCTCGTCAGGTATATATGTTACGTAAAAAAACCACAGAGCAGGAACAGCTGTTGCAAGCAGAACTCCAGCTAGCTTCAGAGTTCCAAGAACTCTTTCTAAAAATTGAACCGCCGTATAGTGAATACGCCCGTTTTGATTTTAAGCACGAACACGCAAAAGAACTTTCATTCGGAGGAGATTACTACGATATAATACAACTCGGCAATGAACAATTTCTTCTGGTAATAGGTGACGTTGCCGGTCACGGGTTAAAGGCTTCTTTTTTAGTAGCTATCTTGAAATCAATTATTTATACCGAGTTTATTAAACAAAACAGAGCATCTTACAGCACCGACTATATCTCTCCAGCTCAATTTCTCACATGGCTCAATAAACGAATTAACTCACTTCTAAAACGCACTCCTGACATCTTTCTCGCCTTCTCCGCTTGTCTAATTGACGCACAGAATAAAACTCTTGCCTTCGCCAATGCCGGACAACCGCCATTAATCATTATAGCCGATAATGGAGTAAAAGAACTGACTACTACAGATGTTGCGCTGGGAGTCAAACCAGAAGCAAAATACACGGAGACGTTTTATTCGCTTAATTCGGGTGATATTGTTTTTCTCTGCACAGACGGGTTCTACCCTACAGGAAAAGAAGTCCGGCACTTTAATAAGACAATGCTATTCGAAATTCTAGCAGAACAGAGAGAGAGTGACTCTTTCGCAGAATCTATATTACGCATTGCACAAAATTCAGAAAAACAGCTGCTAAAAGAAGATGATGTTACCCTCCTCTACGTACGCATTCTTTAAAACCGGTAAACAGGAGATGGTAACGAGACCTGTTTACATCACATGTAAAATTGATCTTCTTTTCTAAACCAAAAATTTAAACAGGGTCATGAACGTGAACAAGTGACTAAATCTCTTGTCCATCTGCTCGAACCGTCTGTCCATGTTGTGCTGCAGTGACTCGAACCGCTCGTGGGTTTCGGCAAAGCCCTGGCGCATAATCTCGCCATTCTGTTCAATTTTTTGGGCGAGGATTTTAATCTCCCCTCTGATCCCGGATGTCTCCGCCTCGTATTCCCGTCTTCCCACGGCATTTTGTGCCAACAGATGTACACACCGTTTGAGCGAGCCCTTGTCCCGTACTTCGAAAGCGCTCGACATCTCATGTTCGAGGAGTTCAGCTATCTCTTCCACCGTCCACTCCATATAAAAAAATATAGTATAAAACCGCCCGCAAAACAACCGGCGGTCTTACTCTATATAACCGCATTATGGCCTCTGCTGCTTCTCGATCTGTCCCTGCTTTGAAAAAATTTCGAACACAAGAAACAGCAGCAAGACCTCTTGCTCTCCACCCGGGAATCAAGTAGGTTAACTATCTATGAGCACACAGGAACTTCCCTACGAACGGCGCAACTATGCAGGTTTTCTCTGGCACGCTCTGCTCCTAGCCGTGACCGTAACCTTCACCGAAATAAACACTATTTTACCTGCAATGATCATACGCATCGGGGGAAGTGAGTTTCACATCGGTATCATGACCGGCATCATGGTGGGAGTGCCTCTGGTCTCACAACTCCTTTTTGCAGGGTTCCTCCACTCGCGCCCCTTTAAAAAACCGTTTCTCTTAGCCGGCATCAACCTGCGCCTTGCAGCCCTTGCTCTAATCGCTTTCACCCTTCTCAATATTGCCCGGTTCTCTCTGGCAGCCGGAATCATCATCATATATCTCGAGCTGCTCCTTTTCACCGTAAGCGGTGCTTTCGCGGGGATTTCCTACGTCGATATAATGGGAAAGAGTTTTACCGGGGATTTCCGCAAGAAATTTTTCGTTCGAAAACAGCTTATTGCTACGATCGGGATTCTCATCTCCGCCGTCATTGCCAGGGAAATATTGAAACGGGTGGATTACCCGGATAACTACTTCATTCTCTTTATTTCCGCCTCTGCTGTTCTTCTTCTTGCCTCAGGGGGGTTCTGGATCCTCCGAGAAAAACCTGCTGCAGCAGCTCCCGGGACGGATTCGTCTCCGTACCAGCACCGGGAACGTATAGGCAAAACCTTACGGTCCATTCCGGAGCGGTTGAAAACCGATTCGAACCTTCGTAATTATATCATCATCTCGAACCTGCTTGGTTTCAGTATCGTACTGCTTCCTTTCTATGTAACGCTTGCGAAAATCAGGTACGAACTCGACCCCGAAGTAGTCGGAAATCTGCTGCTCATACAAATCGCGGGGATGGTGGTATCCAACTTTGTCTGGTCGCACCTTGTCAAAAAACGGGGATTCAAGGGGATTCTCTACGTTTTTGCTGTGACAGCCGCACTTCTTCCCGCAGCGGCTCTATTGGTAAGCGGATATCTGCCTATAGAAATCTATTACCCTGTGTTTGCCGTCTCCGGAATGGTCTTAAGCGCCCAGAAGCTTACTTCCGATGCCGTGGTGGTAGAAATCACAACAGATGAAAACCGTGCTCTGTACACCGGGATCATCGGTACATTCAACCTTTCCCGGGCATTGTTCCCTATTATTATCGGCTCCATTCTCGGTTTCACCGGATATACGCCGATATTTGCTGCTATCGGATTACTGGCAGTAATCAGTACGCTGTTTATCGGGAAACTGAACTGCCCGATAGACAGAATATCTTCTGAAGAATAGTGCTCTTTACGATTTGACAACCAGCCGCTGAGAGCATATATTTATTAGTGCATCAATAAAGCATGATGACGAACGAGTGAGATATATAAGCGAGGTAATCATATATGAAACTTGCTGTTACAGGAAAAGGCGGTGTCGGGAAAAGCACCCTTGTAGCGATGATAGCACGCGTCCTTCGGGATGCCGGGAAAAAGGTACTTGCCGTTGACGCGGACCCGGATATGAATCTCGCTGCAATTCTCAATGTTCCTGATTCCGAAAAAATAACACCGATTATCGAAATGAAAGAGATGATCGCAGAGAGGACGGGTACCGAAGTAGACAAGCCGGCCCCTTTTTTTAAAATGAACCCAAAAGTCAATGACATTCCGGATAAGTACTGCATCGATTTTGAAGGGATCAAACTGCTGGTGATGGGGACAGTCCGCAAGGGGGGCGGGGGTTGCGCGTGCCCCGAAAATAATTTTCTCAAAACGTTGATAACACATCTGGTCATCTCGGGAGAGGAGTGGGTCCTCCTAGATATGGAGGCAGGCATCGAACATCTCGGGCGGGGGACGGCACTGGGTGTTGACCACATGCTGGTAGTCGTCGAACCGAGTAGAGCCAGTACCGATACGGCCCTGCGTATCCAGGAGCTCTCCGAAGATATTAAAATCAAAAAGGTGAGTGTAATCGGCAACAAAATCCAGGGACCGGAAGAAGAACAGTTTATCCGAGAACATATAAACGGTATTCAGCTTTCCGGTGTCATTCCTCAGTCGGACGAGATTCGGAAGATCAATGTAGGAGCGTCAACGATTATGGAGCTTGACGGGGGGACATTAGCCCCTGTCAAAGCGCTTCTCACTACTCTTTCCGGAGAGCAGTTCTAAGGACCGGAGCTATTTTACCGAGCGTACGGGAAAGCGCCTTTTTTTGCGTAAAATCGTGAAATTATTAGCAATTCAGTAATACTATTTCGAAAATCGTAACATAATTATAATAATCGTAACTATTCACAAATTTTTCCAACCTAACCCTTGCAAATCTAAAAGACTGCTGATACAATACTACAACATACAGGTGGCGCATGTACCTGATTGATTTTAAGAGCAGCGATGAGCAACCAATTTGTACCACAGACTAAGCCCACGTCTGTTAGCAACGTACCTACCTCACAGATTTACTTCTTTTCACTAAAAAATGCAGACGTTACTTTACTGCTCGTAAAGGAACAAACCGGTCCGAGATACTCGGCCGTTAAAGTATAACGTTTTCAGTGGACCGGTGCGGTTCGCTGGAACAAAACAACCTACAAATCTCATGTGGAGGGAAGCATGGCAAAAGAATTAAAATATGCTGATAAGGCGTCTAAGGAGTTATTCCGGCGGGCCGCCGAAGAGAATATCGAACTCGTCTGGGACAGATGGGAAGCGATGCAGCCGCAGTGCGGATTCGGAACTCTCGGATTGTGCTGCCGGAACTGTGCAATGGGGCCCTGCAGAATCGACCCGTTGGGAAACGGTCCTAAATACGGGGTCTGCGGCGCTGATGCCGATACCATAACAGCGAGAAATATTGTTCGGATGATTGCAGCCGGCGCAGCCGCTCATTCCGACCACGGGCGGGATATTGCCCATACCGTTCTCATGGCGGCCCGTCACCCCGACGGTGATTATAAAATAAAAGATGCCGACAAACTCAAAGCTGTGGCCGAAGAAGTGTACGGTATCGAGACAAAAGGTAAAGATATCCACAAGCTGGCAGAAGAGGTGGCAATAGCCGCACTCGATGAGTTCGGAAGACAAGAAGGCACCATTGCCATGGCGAAAACTGCTCCCGAGGTCACGCAAAAACGGTGGAATGAGAAAAAAATAACTCCCCGTGCCGTGGACCGTGAAATTGTAGAGATAATGCACCGGACCCATATCGGTGTCGATGCAGACTATAAGAATATCATACAGCAGGGTCTTCGAGCTTCCTTAGCGGATGGATGGGGCGGATCGATGATAGCTACGGAACTCTCCGATGTGCTTTTCGGAACGCCCGACCCGCTTCAGTCGGCTGCGAACCTTGGTGTATTAAAACAAGATTATGTTAATCTTATCGTACACGGCCACGAACCGACCCTCTCCGATATTATCGCCGTCCTCTCTCAAAACGAAGAGATGATCAAAAAGGCAAAAGCCAAAGGGGCAAAAGGGATCGTCTTAGGCGGTATCTGCTGTACGGCAAACGAGATCCTGATGCGCCATGGCATTCCGTTAGCAGGCAGCTTCCTGCAGCAGGAACTCGCAGTCGTGACCGGGGTCGTCGATGCAATGGTCGTCGATGTTCAATGTATTCTGCCCGGTGTCAGCAATGTTGCCAAACACTATCACACCAAACTGATAACAACATCCCCGAAAGCAAAAATGCCCGGCTTCGATCATATCGAGTTCGAGGAAGAGCGGGCCGTAGAAATAGCGAAAGAGATTATCGAGACAGCCATCAATAATTTCCCGAACCGAAACAAGGAAGGGGTCAATGTTCCCAATTATCAGGAGGGTCAGGTGGCCGGCTTCTCGACCGAATCGGTATTCAACTTTTTAGGAGGTAAATACCGTTCCACCTACCGTCCGTTAAACGATGCAGTAATCGCAGGGCGACTGCGGGGGGCTGCAGGTGTTATCGGCTGTTCGAACCCGCATACGGAATACGAAGAGAACCACATCAAGATGGTAAAAGAGCTTATCAAGAATGATGTTTTAGTCGTTACGACAGGCTGTAATGCCGTATCCTGCGCTAAGCACGGGCTCCTCCAGCCGGAAACCTCGTTCAAGTTTGCAGGAGAAGGACTCCAGGAAGTGTGCCGTGCAGTAGGTATTCCGCCGGTCCTTCATCTCGGGTCCTGTGTTGATAACAGCCGAATCCTCCGCGTTCTGGCCAACATCGTCAAGGAAGGCGGACTCGGAGATGAGATCGCCGATCTGCCGGTAGCCGGCGCTGCCCCTGAATGGATGTCGGAAAAAGCAGTTTCGATCGGATTCTACTTTGTAGCGTCAGGCGTTTACACCTTGATCGACCATCCCCTTCCCATGATGGGAAGCAAGAACCTTTACGATTATCTTACCGACGGCATAGAAGCCGATACCGGCGGGAAATGGGCGTTCGAACTCGATCCGATCAAGGGCGCGCACATGATGATCCGCCATATCGATAAAAAACGGGCCGCTCTCAAACTGAAACCGATGATGTATGGACAGGACCTCGAGCCGGCAGTCTGACCTATTGATGGAGATAGACAATGATAAAACGAAGATATATTTCAGTTGATATAGAACGATGCATGGGATGCCATACCTGTGAGATTGCGTGCGCAACGGCGCACGCATCCACAGAGGACCTGGTCTCCTTAGTGCTAAAAGGGGAAAAACCGGGATTCAGGATATTTGTCGAATCTTTTAACAAGACCGCAGTACCGGTCCCCTGCAACCATTGTGAAGAAGCCGCCTGTATTCTCGCTTGTCCAACCGGCGCATGCCACCGCGAAAGCGAAGGTGCTCCTGTATTGGTAGACAACGAGATGTGTATCGGGTGTAAAATGTGTATACAGGCCTGTCCTTTCGGAATGATGTCGGTCACCCCGGAAGGGAAAGGGGTGATGAAATGCGATCTCTGCATCGAGCGGCAGGCAAAAGGGAAAGAACCAGCCTGTGTAGCAAGCTGCCCCACTCATGCACTTTCATTTGCCGAAGAAGAGGTAGTCAATCGTTCGAAGCGGCTGCGTGTTGCAGAAAAGATGGCGGCCGCTCAGGAAGCACAGGAGGAATGACGAGAGGAGGTAAGAGATCATGGTAACGGTAACTGTCTGTGTCGGCAGTTCGTGTCATGTGAAAGGTGCGCGGGAGATGATCGAGCGCTTTAATGATCTCTTAACACAACATAATTTAGAAGAAAAAGTTGAACTGCAGGGTTCATTCTGCATGGAACGTTGTGGAGAAGGGGTAAACTGGCAAATCGACGATGTTTTCTATTCCAGCGCCAGTGTCGATGAAGCGGTCAAGACATTCGAAGAGAAAGTAATAAAACCGAATTGTGGAACGTCTGATGAGTGAGAAGAATTCAAATAAAGTTCAAAGCAACCGCAATTTAGATGCCTATGAAGGCGCGGTTCTACAGCAGACTCCGAACGGTATACTGCTCGTCGACAGGGAGACGAGGATACAATACGTCAATCCCTCTTTCCTGAAAATGTTTCATTGTGAGAATGAAACATTGTTAGGTGAACCTGCAGCAAACTTTGTACATTCGGACTGCTTCGAGCGGGCCATAGAGGCGGGAGGACGGCTCATGGTCAAGGAGAGCATTCCAATTCACCAGGTGAGCTACAGAGTAGGACTCTTCCCCATTGAGGGGGAAGACCTCTACTGCGGGATTTTCATCGATATTTCTGATGAAGAGGAAGCGAAAAAACACTACCGCGATTTACGGGCACAGACACTGAAACGGGCCCAAGAGGTGATTCTCAGGCAGATGAAGACTGCCCAGGAGATTGCCAGGCTATTAGGCGAAACTACAGCTGAGACAAAAGTACTGCTGGTAAAATTGATGTCGTTGTTCGAGGAAGAAAAAAGTAATAAATGAAGCTCTACTACGAATGGGGAACGAAACAAATCTTCAAACGTGGCGAAGAGCTCTGCGGCGACAGCATCGAAATAACACGCCATTCGGATTCAGTGACGATGGCCTTATCCGACGGATTGGGCAGCGGGGTAAAGGCGAATATATTAGCAACGCTTACAACCCAGATTGCCATGCATCTGCTGGAAAATGATCTGCCGTTAGAGGAGGTTGTGCAGACGTTGACTGAAACGTTACCTGTAGACAGGGTGCGGAAAATGGCCTACTCGACTTTTGCCATCGCGCAATTCTTCAGCAGCGGAGCAGCACGTGTAGTGGAATTCGACACTCCGGGGACGATCCTTCTGCGAAACAGGAAACTGGAAAAACTGATGTATGACCAGTGGACCATTAAAGAGAAAAAAATAAGCCAGACCGTATTCGACCTTCAGGAAGGTGACTGGATAGTATTTGTCTCGGATGGTGTGCTGAACGCCGGAATCGGCGGAGTCTACCCCTTGGGATGGGGGTGGGACCAGGCCGCACAGTTCATGGAAACCAAGGCCCATCCCCAATACACGGCAGATGAGTTTGCCGAAAAGATCGCGGAAGCGGTGGAAGACCTCTATGCGGGCAACACCGGCGATGATGTAAGCATCGTTGTTATAAAAGTCCGGAAGAAACTGATTACCACCATTTTCACCGGTCCTCCCGAAATACCGGACCTCGATGGGGAAACCGTAGACCGGTTTATAAACAGCTTCGGGAAACATGCCGTATGCGGAGGTACTACCGCAAAAATAGTAGCAAAAAACATTGGAAAACCGCTGGAAGTAGACCTCACGACCATGACCGGGGATGTCCCTCCTATCGGCCGAATCGAGGGCATCGATCTCGTCTCGGAAGGTATTCTCACTCTGACCCGGGTAAGCGGCATGCTCCAGGCAGGGGCCGAGAAGGAGACAGTCCAGTACCAGAATGACGGAGCTGCCAACCTCATCAGACTGCTCCTTGATTCCGACAGCATTCATTTTCTGGTAGGACAGGCGGTAAACCCTGCGCATCAAAATCCGGATCTCCCTCACCGCCTGGGCATACGGCTCACCGTAGTCAAAGATATAGCCCAGCAGCTTCGGGAGCGTGGAAAAGAGGTAACAATTGAATCAATATAATTGGATCATTCTAATAAAAACGAAAGAAGGAATATCATGAGTGATAAACTGATAAAAACAATTACCGAACACTACGAGAAAGACAGCGGGATGCTTATACCGATGCTCCAGGATATTCAAGCCGAGTTCGGCTATCTTCCCGCGGACAACCTGCGGGAACTATCCGAAGAGCTCGACCTCCCCCTGATGCGGATCTATAGTGTGGCCACCTTCTACTCTTCCTTTAGACTGGCCCCGAAAGGGCAGCATGAAATCACTCTCTGCATGGGTACGGTCTGTTTCTTAAAAGGAGCGGACAAGATTTCCCAGGCCATTTGTAATGAGTTCGGTGTGGAACCGGGCGGTACCACTGAGGACAGACTGTTTACCTTTCAGCCGGTAAACTGTGTGGGAGCATGCGCCTTAGCCCCGGTTATGGTGGTAGACGGCGAGTATCACGATCATATGAGCCCGGAGTCCGCCATCAAACTGATACATGGCCTGAGCAAGAGTAATGGAGGGGGTTCGAAATGATAACTGAAAAAGCAAAAAAGATTAACTCTCCGGAAGATCTCAAAACGTTACAGGAAAAACTGAAAAAAGAACCGGGCCCTACGACCAAATCTGTACGGGTCTGTATCGGTACCGGATGTGCTGCAAAAGGTGCTTTCAAAATATACGAAAGATTTTTAGAGGCGGCCGAGCATGCACGCAGCGGCGGTAACGGCAACGGGGTAAAAGTCAAAGCAGAAGCAAAATGTGTAGGCTGCCACGGTTTTTGTGAACGCGGCCCCATCGTCGCAATCGAACCCGGAAACATCCTCTATCAGGGGGTGGAAGAACCTGATGTAAGTGAGATTTGGCGGGAAACGGTGTTGGGAGATAAACTAATAGACCGGCTCCTCTACGAAGACCCGGCCACAGGTGAACGTGCCGTTACCGAAGAGAATATTCCCTTTTACAACGTTCAGCGGCGGATCGTCCTCGCCGAGAACGGAAGGATAAACCCAAAAAATATCGAGGATTATATCAGGGCGGGCGGCTATTCAGCCCTGGCAAAAGCACTCTTCGAGATGGAACCTGATGCGGTTATTGACGAAGTCGATACGGCAGGGCTCCGCGGCAGAGGAGGCGGAGGATTCCCCACTGCCCGCAAATGGCGTTCCTGCAGGGAAGCGGAGGGTGAGATAAAATACGTAATCTGTAACGGAGATGAGGGCGACCCCGGGGCCTTCATGGACCGTTCCATTATGGAAGGAAATCCTCACATGGTCCTGGAAGGGCTCATCATCGGAGGTTACGCAATCGGCGCGGAACAGGGGTATATCTATGTACGGAATGAGTATCCCCTGGCTGTAAAACATTTGACCGGGGCCATCGAGCAGGCCCGCGAATACGGACTGCTTGGTGCGAATATCCTGGGAAGCTCCTTCTCCTTTAATATCCGCATAAACCGCGGCGGGGGAGCTTTTGTCTGCGGCGAATCTACAGCACTCATTGCCTCACTGGAAGGTCGAATGGGAGAGCCGCGGTCCAAATATGTCCACACCGTTGAAAGCGGACTCAAGAACAGCCCGACTGTGTTGAACAACGTTGAGACGTGGTCCAATATCCCCGCCATCATCAACAATGGAGGAAAATGGTTTGCCTCCATCGGGACTGAGAACTCCAAAGGCACTAAGGTGTTCAGCCTAGTTGGCAAAGTTGTCAACACCGGACTGGTAGAGGTCCCTATGGGGATGACACTGCAGCAGATCATCGAAGAGATCGGCGGCGGTGTACAGGGAGGAAAAAAGTTCAAAGCTGTACAGACAGGAGGTCCTTCCGGGGGATGCATACCGGCCGAGCATATGGATGCTCCGGTAGATTTCGACGAGCTTACGCAATTGGGCTCCATGATGGGGTCCGGCGGGATGATCGTCATGGACGAAGATACCTGTATGGTAAATGTTGCCAAATACTTTCTCGGATTCCTAAAGGACGAATCGTGCGGAAAGTGTACGCCGTGCAGGGAGGGAATAGCCCAAATGCTTCATATTCTAGACCGGATTACCGCCGGAGAAGGAGAGGAAGGAGACATCGCAAAACTGGAGGAACTGGCAGAATTGCTTTCGGATACCGCTCTCTGTGCCCTCGGTACGACAGCGGCCAATCCGGTCCTCTCGACAATAAAATATTTCCGAAATGAATACGAAGACCATATCAAGAACAAACACTGTACCGCCCGTGAATGCAAAGGGCTGTTTATCTACGAGATCGATGCTGAAGCGTGCAAAGGCTGCGGCATATGTCTGAAAAATTGTCCTGTTGATGCTATTACAGGCGAAAAGAAAGAAGCGCACGTTATCCATCAGGAAACCTGCACCAGGTGCGGCACCTGTCTGGAAAAATGTCCGTTTGGTGCAGTGATCCGGGTGTGATACGTGATAAGGAGTGAATAGTGCATACTGTAACTATTGATGGAAAGAAAATAAAGGTAAAAAACGATACCACTATATTAGAGGCAGCACGGCGTGCAGGTATATGGATACCGACGCTCTGCCACAATCAGACCCTTACCCCGACTGCTGCATGCAGAATCTGCATGGTAGAGTTGGTTCAGGATAAAAAACGGTCCAAGCTTGTTACGGCCTGTAATTATCCGATACGGGGTGATATTGAAGTAAAAGTAGAAAGCCCCCGGGCAGTCAAAGCTCGTAAGGGGATTCTCGAACTGCTCTTGGCCCGTTCACCGGAAAGCGATGAACTAAAACTGCTTGCCGGACAGATGGGAGTCCGCGGCACTCCCTACCCCACGGTAACCGAGAGTCAACGAAACTGCATTCTCTGCGGTCTGTGCGTCAACGTGTGTGAAGAGGTAATCGGCTGTTCTGCAATCGGATTTGCAGGCAGAGGGGTCGACCGGTTTGTAACCACCCCGTTTCGGCTCGCCTCCGAGAGCTGTATCGCATGCGGTGCATGCGCCGTGGTTTGTCCGGTAGGTACGATTCAGATCCGTATTCATGAGGATACCGGTGAAGCGGAAATATCACCATTTAAATCCAAAGTCAAACTGCTTCACTGTGAGGAGTGCGGTAAACAGATGGTGACCGAACCGGTAGGGAATGCTACCATGAAAAATACAGGCATAAATTGGGAAGAGTTTAAAAAACGAGCCCGCCTCTGTCCGGAGTGCAGGCGAAAACACTCCGCAGCCTCTCTCGCCCTCGTCGCAGGAAAACGGCAGGGAGCTGTTCAGGAGCAACCAAAACCAACATTTGAGATAGTAAAATAGTTCAACAGAAGGAGTTAAAAGATGTCAAAGATTATTGCAACAGCAGCAATCCGGGGAGCTCACCAGATGTACAAACAGGCGGAAGAAGCTCTTCAGAAAGTAATCGAAGAGAAAGGAAAAGACGCACCGGTAGCTTACCCCAACACAGCGTATAATTTGCCGATCATTCTTCTTTTTCTCGGCCAAAAAGTCGAAAAGGTTGGAGATTTAGAGGAATCTCTGCAGGAAGCGAAACAACTGTTAGGCCGACTGCCGGAAAATAAACTGTGGCTCCCGTACTTAGGAGAAACCCTCAATTCGGGTGTTTCCACATTGATTTCCGAAGAGATCATCGAATCTCTTAAATATATAGACGGTGACGGTCACATCCAGGAACCCTGGCTCGGGTTTACCGGGGACAATATTCTACGGCTCCAGGGGATAAAACTGGTAGACGGCAGGATGCCCGGATTTGCAGCCATTGTCGGGAGGACGGAAACCAACGAAGAGGCAGTCCAGCTCATCCGCGGACTTCAAGAACGGAGCATTCTCGTTTTTATTGCCGGCAATACCGATGGTGTCTCCATCGCGGAACAGCTCCACGAAGAAAAAGTGGAGATGAACTGGGACACATATGTTGTCCCATACGGCAAGGACATAACTGCAGCAATTCATGCACTCAACTTCGCCGCCCGATCCGCGATGACATTCGGCGGGATCGAACCGGGTGATCTCAAAGCGGCGAGAGAGATTCTTCTCTATAATAAGGACCGGGTGTATGCGTTTGTTATGGCATTGGGAGCGGATTCCGGCGTAGACAAAGAGCAGCTTATCACTGATGAGAAATACGCTACCGCCGCCGGGGCAATCAACTTCGGGTTCCCGGTCATTGCGGATGTAAACATTCCCCAGATTCTCCCCACCGGAATCTGTACCTATGAACATGTTATATCCGGTGTGAAAATGGATGAAATCATCAGCAGGGCAATCGAGCTCCGCGGTTTGACCATAAAAATCGAGAAGATACCGATTCCCGTACCATACGGAGCCGGATTCGAAGGTGAACGAGTTCGAAAAGAAGATATGTATGTCCAGTTCGGCGGTAAGTACACCGACGGCTTTGAACTGCTGCGGATGAAGTCAATGGAAGAAGTCGAAGACGGAAAAATCGAAGTGATCGGACCCGAAATCGACGATATGACCGAAGGCGAGGCGTACCCCTTGGGTATTTATGTAGAAGTTGCCGGCCGTAATTTTCAGGAAGACTTCGAAAGTGTACTGGAACGGCGGATCCACGAGTTCATCTCCTGTGCAAACGGTATCTTTCACATGGGTCAGCGTTCCATCGTGTGGGTGAGGATCAGCAAAGAGGCCCAGTCCAAAGGATTCAAGATAAAAGACTTCGGGGAGATACTCCTCGCAAAAATGCACGAGGAGTTTTCGAGCATTGTGGACCGTGTCCAAGTAAAACTGTACACCGATAAGGCAAAAGCCGCAGAACTCCAGGAGACGGCAAAAGAGATCTACTCCGAGCGGGATGATAAAATCGGAAGTATGACCGATGAGGATGTGGACACCTTCTACTCCTGTACCCTTTGTCAGTCGTATGCTCCGGACCACGTCTGTATCGTCACCCCGCAGCGGCTCGGACTCTGCGGTGCTTACACTTGGCTCGACTGTAAAGCCAGCCATCAGATCGACCCCCACGGCCCGAACGAACCGGTAAAGAAAGGCGAGACCCTCGATCCGGTAAAAGGGTCCTGGAAAAATATCAACGACTATATTGAAGTAAAATCAAACGGCAATTTGAAAAAATTCAACGCATACTCTATCATGGAAGAACCGATGACCTCCTGCGGCTGTTTTGAATGTATTGCTGCAGTGGTTCCGGAGGCAAACGGCATTATGATCGTAGACCGGGATTTCACCGGAATGACACCGATCGGTATGACCTTCTCCACGCTCGCCGGACAGATCGGCGGCGGCGTGCAGACACCGGGATTTACAGGTATCGGGAAACTGTATATCAGCAGTCCGAAGTTCATCTCCGCTGAAGGCGGACAGCAACGGATTGTGTGGATGACGAAACAGCTCAAGGACGAGGTCGCAGACAGGCTGAAACCCGCCCTGGAAAAGATGGGTATGTCGGACCTGTTTGATAAGATCGTAACAGAAGAAGAAGCGGAGGACCCCGAAAAATTGCTCGAAGTTCTCGAGTCAAAAGGGCATCCGGTACTGGAGATGGAACCGCTATTTTAATATTTTAGCTGGAGGGTAACAAATGGCACTTACTGGAATGCAGATTTACAAGAATCTGCCGAAAACAAACTGCAAAGACTGCGGACTGCCTACCTGCATGGCATTTGCAATGCAGGTGGCGGCAAAACAGCGCTCGCTTTCGGATTGTCCGCATATCTCTGATGATGCGACAGAAGCGCTCTCAGAAGCTTCCGCGCCGCCGATGAAACTGATTAAAATCGGACCGGAGGGGAAGCAGGTCGAATATGGGCAGGAGACGGTGATGTTCCGCCACGAAGAGAAATTTCACCGACCTGCGGGAATTGCTATAAAGATTGACGGTGGCCTTTCCGACGACGAGGTCACGAAACTGGTAGAAAAGATAAACGGCAGTAAATTCGAACGCGTAGGGGCCGAATTGAAAGCGGCTTTGGCAGCAGTGGATATCGAAACCGCATCGGACCCGGCCGGAAGAGCAAAACTGGTCGCTGAGAAAGGCGAAGTACCCATGGTGCTGGTTGGAACATCTGCTGATAAGATGAAACAGGCAGTTGATGCCGTTGCTGACCAGAAACCGCTAATTTATGCCGCGAATGCATCCAATATCGATGATTTTGCAGCAATCGCTGCAGAAAAGAAGGCCCCTTTAGCAGTGCGCGGTGAATCGCTCGAAGAGCTGAGTGAGCTTACATCCAAGGCAAAAGGAAAAGGCGTCGAAGAGATGATGCTCGCTTTCACCGGCGAAGTAGGTAACGCGGGGGAAGTCGTTCGCAACTTGACCATAACCCGACGGGCCGCTCTCAAACAGCGGTACAAAGAGTTCGGTTATCCTGCGATCGTAGAAGTAAAAGCCGATTCACCGGAACAGGAGACCGCACTTGGCGGCATATTCGCTGCAAAGTACGGCAGCATCATCATGATCAACGGATCGGAACCGTGGGAACTATTACCCGTCATGGTCACGGTCCAGGATGTGTACACCGACCCGCAGGTACCGAACACTGTAGAAGCAAAACTGTACGAAATCGGCGAAGTAAACGAAAACTCTCCGGTTATGTTCACTACCAACTTCTCTCTCACATACTTCAGTGTTGCAGGGGAGGTGGAGCGGAGTAAAGTCCCAACCTACATCTGTGTGGTAGACACAGAGGGGCTTGGTGTGCTCAACGCCTATGCCGGTGATAAAATCTCTGCGGAAAAAGTAGTAAAAGCTATCGACGCGCAGGGAGTAAAAGAGAAAGTAAAACATAGCAAATTGATCATACCGGGGCTGCTGCCTATTTTCCGCGCGGAGATAGAAGACACCTCGGACTGGAAGGAAGTAATCATCGGACCGGAGAACGCACGGGAGATACCCGCGTTTCTCACCAATAATTGGAAGTAAAAAAAAAGGAAGTAAAAAAGATATGGCCGATTGCTCCGTTACCTTCCAACCTCACAGCATTACAGTAAAAGTCCCACAGGGCGCGACTTTGCTCGACGCGGCAACAGCGGCCGAAATCAGTATCGACAACCTCTGCGGGGGAGACGGTATCTGCGGCCGCTGCCGTATGATCGTAAAGGAGGGGAAGGTTTCCGGCTCAGTATCCGGTAAACTGACTAGAGAAGAGATAAAAGCGGGCTATGTCTTAGCCTGCCTCACCTTTGTGGACAGCGATCTTCTCGTAGAAATACCGCCGGAGACCATGGCCAAAGCAAAAGTAGAAGGGAAAGAAGACGCCCAGCGGTTTGAAGATTTCCAGAAACTGGTTCTTGTCCGAGAAGGAGTTAAACCGGACCCGTTGGTAACAAAAACATACCTGGAACTGAGCAAACCGACCCTCGCCAATAATGATGCGGACCATCAGCGTGTCTGCACCGCGATCAAAAAAAAGCTCGATGTCAAATCTATGCAGATGGGGCTAAAAATTATTCAGCAGATACCGCGCCAGCTTCGCGAGAATGACTACAAAGTAACGGCAACCGTGGGGATGCGTCGGGATGTTGCTGAAGTAATGTATCTTGAGGGAGGAAACACGGAAGCTGCCAATTACATAGCAGTTGTAGATATCGGCACGACCACCATCGTTATGCATCTCGTGGAGGCCGTAACAGGGTCAACCGTTGATGCAGAAGCTTGTTTCAACTCCCAAGGGGTATTCGGACGGGAAGTAACCGGCCGAATAATGGCAGCAGAACGAAAGGGAATCGAAGAGCTACAGCGGGTACTAGTAGAAGATATTAATGGGCTCATCGGGCAGCTGGCGGAGACAAACGACATAAATCTCAAAGATATCACAGCCGTAGTCTGCGCGGGAAATACGGCAATAAGCCATTTTCTCTTGGGCCTTCCCCCGGAGAACATCCGAAGGAGCCCCTATGTAGCAGCATCCCTGGCCCCCCCACCCCTACGCGCGGCTGAAATCGGCATCAAGATCAATCCTCGAGGTCTGCTCTACTCCCTCCCCGGGATCGGAGGATGGGCCGGAAGTGATATTACCGCGGGAGTGCTTGCTACCGGTATACACGAATCCGATGAAATCTGTTTGCTCGTAGATATCGGTACAAACGGCGAGATCATCATAGGGAATCATGAATGGCTTATCGGCACTTCCGCGTCGGTTGGTCCGGCCCTTGAAGTTGCAAGCGAGGCGTGCGGCATGCGGGCTGAAAAAGGGGCAATCGAGAAGATCTACCCTGAAAACGGAGAAATCAAATACAGTATAATTGGCGACATTCTTCCCCGGGGGATCTGCGGATCAGGTATTATTGATCTTATAAGTGTGTTACTCGATGAGGAGATTATCAATAGGTCAGGCGTGTTTATCGACGGAGTGTCTGACCGGGTCCGCGAAGTTAACGGGCTGAAGCGTTATGTACTGGCAGAAGAATCTGAAAGCCAAACAAAAAAGCAGATATATATCACGGAATCGGACATCGAGAATATCATCTACGCAAAAGCTGCAATCTTTGCAGCGATTAAAATCATTTTAGAACGGGTTGATCTCGATTTTGAAGAGATCTCTCACTTCTATATCGCAGGAGCATTCGGTAATTATATTAATGTAGAAAACGCCATAAATATTGGACTTATCCCCAACATAAAAAAGGAAAAGATATCGTATGTAGGGAATACCTCGATAAAGGGATCGAAACTGGTCGCACTCTACAAGGAGGAGCTCTACACGGTAGAGAAAATAATGGAGATGACCACCTATTATGACCTTATGGGGGCGAATGATTATGTAGAGGAGTTTCAGAAAGCGCTGTTTCTACCACACACCGATATCGAACTATTCAGGAGCAGAACATGACAAAGAGAAGCATCGCCGTAGCCGGTAAAGGAGGTACCGGGAAATCAACTGTAGCAGCACTACTGATAAGCCGCCTGGTATCGAAAAATGAAACTCCGATCTTAGCGGTTGATGCTGACCCCGACTCGAATTTGGGAAGTCTTTTAGGTGTAACCCCAAGGCAGACAATCGGGGACTTACGGGAAGAAGTATTAAAGGAGATCAAAAACTTCCCTCCGGGCATGGATAAGGCCAGTTATGTAAATGCAGGACTGCATGAACTCATTGAAGAGGAAAAGGGGTTCGATCTAATTACCATGGGAAGGGGCGAAGGCCCGGGATGCTATTGCTCACTGAACAACATAATAAAAAAGTTTTCAGATGACCTTGCTCCTTCCTACAAATGGGTGGTTATGGACAATGAGGCAGGATTAGAACACTTGAGCAGACGCACGACACAAAACATAGACGCACTGCTCATAATCGTCAGTGATAATCCCCTAAGCTTGAGCTCCGCAAAAAGCATTCTCCAGATAACCGATGATCTCAAGAGCAGAATTAAAAATCGTTTTATCATTACCAATATGATCGACGGGAAGCGGTTGGAAAAAATGCACGACCGCCTCGAGTCTTTTCATACTGAAATTTTGACTGATCTTCCCTTTGACGAACAACTGGAAGAGACAATTTATCAGGACGAGCCGGTACTGAGTTTGACCGACTCTCCGATCATAGAACACATCGAAAAAATCTTAGAGCGAATAGGAGGAAACAATGGCAATTCCTGATGTAAAAGAGAAATGGACTTCTAAAATAAACGAAGTAACGATTGGAGCAACGAAAGATGAGGGAGGTACGCGCGGGAAAACGGTCACGGTAGGCGGTCAGACGACATTACCCTTTCTCACCTTTGAGGGAGATCTTCCTCATCCCCCGGTCATCGCCGGTTACGTGGCGGACACTCCTCCCGATTGGCCGGATCTTCTCAAAAACGACATCGGATCCGAAGTGAACAATCCGGTAGAATGGGCCCAAAAGAGTGTTGAAGAGTTCGGTGTCGACCTTATCAGTCTTCGGATGGTAGGTGCGGATCCTGCGGGGAATGACGCTTCACCGGAGGATTGCGCCAAAGTTGTACAAGATGTGCTCAAAGCAGTCGACGTCCCCCTCATCATCTGGGGATGCGGTGATGATGAGAAAGACAACGCGGTGCTGCCCGAGTGTTCTCAAGCCGCAAAAGGAGAGAACTGCCTGATCGGTTCGGCAAAAGAGACAAACTACATGACCGTCCTCGCCATCTGCAAGGCAGACAAGCACAAAATCATCTCAGAGGCACCGGTCGACATAAATATCGGAAAACAGGTCAACATACTTCTGCAGGACGGCGGGTTCGATCTCAAGGATGTGGTGATGTTTCAAACCACGGCGGCCCTCGGATACGGATTCGACTATGTCTATACGATCCTCGAACGAGCGCGCGGTGCGGGGCTTAAAGGAGACAACCTGATGAACATGCCGCAGATCTGCGATGTCGGCGGAGAAGTGTGGCGCATCAAAGAAGCTACTGTTGATGAAGATATTCTTCCCGGATGGGGAAAACTCGAAAAACGCGGCCCGATGTGGGAGGCTACATGCGCCAGTGTGTATCTTCAGGCAGGTTCCGACATACTCATTATGGCCCATCCGGAAGCAATGAAAGTAACGCGGGCAACTTTAGAGGGACTGAGAAAATAATAACAAAAAGGAGTGAAAAATGATTTTCATTGGTGAAAGGATTAACGCCGGATTCAAGGACATCAAAGAGGCTATTGTAAATCGAGATGGTGATGTAATAAAAGAGTGGGCTAAAAACCAGGCGGACGCGGGGGCCACTTATCTCGATGTAAACTTGGGCACTGCTTCCAACAAAATCGAAGACCTGGTATGGATGATCGAGATGACCCAGGAAGGTGCAGACCTGCCCATTTCTATCGATAACAACAAGCCGTCTATGCTCAAGGAGGCAATCCCTGCATGCAACAAGCCGCCTCTCATTAACTCGGTAACAGCAGTAGACGAAAAAATGGACGAACTTTTTCCTCTTGTTGTAAAGCACGATGCTTCTATCATCGGACTGGTCATGGATGAAGAGGGGAGTCCCAAAAGTTCGGATAAGCGCGTGGAAAACGCCGGAAAAATCGTTGCAAAGATGATGGAATACGAAATGCGGCCGGACCAGCTGTTTATCGACCCGATCGTCATGCCCCTTAAGTATATGCAGGACCAGGCCAAAGAGATACTCAATGCTACCGCGCAATTCAAACTTTTTTCCGATCCCCCTTGTCACATCGTATGCGGTCTCAGTAATATTTCTAATGGAACAAAACATAAAAAGCTGATAAACCGGACCTTCGTTGTTATGCTTATAGCGATGGGTTTGGATGCAGTTATTCTGGATGTTACGGATAAGGAAATGGTCGACGCGATACTAACTGCAGAGCTGATCATGGATAAATCGATCTACGCAGATTCATATCTGGAAGCATTCAGGAAAAAATAACAAGTCTCCAAAGGAGGAGCAAAATGAAAGTTTCAATAGATCAAGATCTTTGTACCGGTTGCGGGCTCTGCACTGACAGCGTCCCTGATGTGTTCGAAATGGGGGATGATACTGCTCACGTGATAAAATCAGAAGTCCCCTCCGAGCTCGAGGATGATGTAAAAGAGGCAGCCGAAGACTGTCCCGTAGAAGCAATTATCGTCGAATAG
>CAZKZZ010000018.1:22383-38860 GCA_964557375.1 uncultured Spirochaetales bacterium
GGCGCAAAAATGGTCCGACAACCCAAACCGGAGATGTTTCCCTGCCCTCGCTGCGGCGAGGAGGTAGAAATCTGGAGTGATGAACTGCGGGGAACCTGCCCATCTTGTGGAACGACGGTACTCCGGGACGGAACTGTCAGCTGTCTCGACTGGTGTAAGTTCGGGAAAGAGTGCGTCGGAGAAGAATCGTACAACAAGTACATGAAAAACAAAGCGGAAGGCCTCCGCGAGAAACTGCTCGCCTTTGCCGAAGATAAACTTTCCTCGGGCCCCGCTGCAGGTTCCGGTACCAGCTTAAAACGTATAAGAAAACTTTTGAAGAAAGCAGAAGAGCTTCTCAAAGAACAGAAAGCGAACAAACCCAAGGCAACCTCTAATGACACCACTGCTGAATGGCACATCGTCATACCTGCAGCTATTCTAGCTGGTATTCCAATTGACATTCTCATTGAATCAGGAACCCAGGCTGCGAAAAAACAACCACTTGCTCCTTCTGCGGCAGGAAAAAAACAAACATACGGCCGCCCATCACCGGGCGCCGAAGCGATTACCGCTTTTCTTGTCTCCTACGGTCTTCAGGAAGAACATGCCGGCCGGATAGCCCGGCTTATTGAACGTGACTATCCTATCCCTTCCGAATCGGATTCCGATGCTGCAAACCGAAACGTATTGGAAACCGTTCTCGATACATCCACGAAATAAATATCCTGATAAAACGTTACCGATTTCCAGGCCAGTGCCCATTTGTATCTTGTGCAAACAACATTTACATTCTACCATGGCTTACCTGGAGGTCACTTTTATGGTTACACTGCAATTCCTTGGCGCTGCACGCAATGTTACCGGTTCCTGCTATCTTATCAAAACCGATAAGAGTAGTGTGCTCGTTGACTGCGGACTTTACCAGGAACGGGAGTTCAGGCACAGGAACTGGGACCCCTTCCCCTTCGATCCCCGGCACATCGACGGATTGGTCTTGACACATGCACATCTCGATCATTGCGGTTTAATACCGCGGCTGTCCGCAGCAGGCTTTGACTCTCCTATCTACGGTACTCCGGCTACCTGCGATATTGCCAAAATCGTTTTAATGGATTCGGCCCACATACAGGAATACGATGCTGAACAGAAAAGAAGACGGCATGAAAAGGAAGGGCGTAAGGGACCCTTCGAGGAAAAACCATTGTATACCGTTGCCGAGGTGGAGGAGACGCTCGCTCTTTTCCAGACCGTTTCCTACCGGGAGCCGGTTGAGATTGCTCCTGGAATCCGGGCATCTTTCTTTGAAGCCGGCCACATTTTAGGTTCTACCATGATCAGATTAGATATCTCCGATGATATGGGCAATATCTCGATCATTTTTTCCGGTGATATCGGGCGGTTCAACAAACCGATTCTAAAAGACCCGACACGATTTAACCAGGCGGATTACGTCGTAATGGAATCCACCTATGGTGACCGTATTCATGAAGACCCGAAGGACCTCGATTCAATGCTCGAAGAACAGATAAACCGGACTGTTAAAGAAGGAGGGAATGTCGTTATCCCTAGCTTTGCAATCGAGAGGACCCAGGAACTCCTGTATCGACTCAATCATCTCTTTTTCAATGACCGCATTCCGCATCTGATGACCTTTGTCGACAGTCCAATGGCAATCAAGGTAACCGAAGTTTTCAAAGATCATACCGATTTGTACGATAGGGAGATGAAAGCGCTAGTCGAAGAAGACCGCTCTCCTTTTTCGTTTCCGAATTTAAAACCGACCGTCTCCGTTGCCGAGTCGAAATCAATTAATCACGTCCGGGGCACTGCCATTATAATAGCCGGTTCGGGAATGTGTACCGGTGGAAGAATCAAACATCATCTGATTCACAACATCACCGACCCTGGAAGCACCATTCTTTTCATCGGGTATCAGGCCCGGGGTACGCTGGGCCGCCACATCGCAGAAGGAGAAAAGGAAGTAAGGATCTTAGGAGAAAAACGGAAGGTACGGGCCCGTATCGTTCAGGTACACGGGTTTTCCGCACATGCCGACCAGCAGGAACTTCTCGCCTGGATTGGTGCTGTTAAACAGAAACCGGAAACTGTCTTTATCACCCATGGTGAAGAGGAGGCATCACGCACTCTCTCTGAAAAACTGTATAAGGAACTTTCGATCGGTACAGCAGTTCCGGAATACGGGGAGGAAGTCAAACTTCTTGGATAGGATAATGCAGTTTACTTTTTTCGTTTTTTATAGGAGTGGTAACGCAGCCCCTTCTGAATGGATTCTATGAGCTGTTCCGGACTGAACGGTTTCGCGATATAGTCTACCGCACCCCGCCTCATTGCCTCGGTGGCGCGTTCTATGGCAGGATAACCGCTCATCATAATAATTACAGAACGAGGAGTGCGTTCGGCAAGGATTTCAACGAGATCGAGTCCGTCCATCTCGCTCATGTTCCAGTCACAAAGAATGATATCAAATGATTCATCCAGGACTATCTCCATAGCTTTTCGCGGACGTTTTTCAATCGTTACCTCATAACCTTCTGATTCTAGAATTCTTCGGCAGGAACTCAACACAAACTCTTCGTCGTCTATTACCAGCACCTTATTTGGCACGCTTTTCTCTCCATCCCAATAATACGATTTTTAGCAGGAATTAACAAGAACACTCTTCTATTTCGACTGACTGAGAAGAATAAGCCGGACCAGCGTCAATACCGAGGCAAGTGCAGAGGCAACATACGTCATAGCAGCCGCGGAAAGCACTTTCCGGGCCCCGGTCAATTCCCGCGGGGTCATCGCCCCGCTTTTCTCGAGTATCCGTATCGCCCTGCCCGATGCGTTAAATTCCACGGGCAACGTAATGAGGGTAAAAGCGACAGCAAAAGCAAAAAGGATGATTCCTATATTGATGAGCAGAGGGATGGACCCCAAAAACAATCCTCCGATAACCAGAATAGGCCCGAGATTTGATCCGAACGAGGCAATCGGGTAGACCGTGTTTCTCAGGGCTATGGGGGCGTAGGAACGGGCGTGCTGGATGGCATGGCCCGCTTCGTGTGCTGCAATACCTAATGCCGCGACATCGGTCCCTCCGTATACGTTCTGCGACAGCCTCAGGACCTGGGAACGGGGATCATAGTGGTCGGTGAGATTTCCCGAAACTTTCTCGATTCGTACATGCTGCAGATTATTCGAGTCGAGAATCCACCGGGCCATTTTTACCCCGGATATATTTTTTTCAGTTTTAAACTTCCTCTGCTCTTTATACGTGTTCTTGACCCGCATTTGGGCGATAAAGCCAAATATAATGGCAGGCAGAAGGAGCCACCAATAAGAAAATAACAGTTCCATATTCAAAAAAATAATCTAAAATCTGCAAAAGTCAAGCTGATATTGTCCAATATTGTCTCAACCTGTTGCCTCCCCTACTTTCAGCGAGGCGAAAACCCACACAAAGCCGATTATGAACAACAGGGTAAGAACCGAAAAGATGACAGCACCTGTCTGGTCCGGTGTTCCGGCACGCGCCATGAAAATTGTCATCGAAACGATAGCAAGCCCCATGGTCAGTCCTTTTACGAGGAGGACCGGGAGCCAAACCAACGCCGTTGGAACTCCCTGCAGGAGCATGACCCCTATGACAATGGTCATGGGCACGAGAATACCGAGATCTAGCCCCTGAATGACAAGCCGCCCGTCGGTATCAGCTATAATGGGCACCGCTTTCCCCTGCATAGCCTGGGCGATTTGGGAAAGCCACATGAACAGAAGCGCGGCTGCTACCAAAAAAAGAAGAATGGAACTATACACGATCGGCGGTCGTGCCGCGGACAGCCGGCCGGCGAAGCCGGTAAGCTGGGCCATGATGAGGATGAATCCAAACAGTGAGCCGGAGAATGCGGCGACATATGCGAGAAAAAGATTGTTAAACTTCCATGCAAACACATAAGAAGCGTAGGTGTAGAGAAAATACCCGAGCAGCCCGGCCAATGCGAGCTGGGCCTTGAACGACCCCTGGATTGCAAAGACAAGAATGATTATAGTGGCCGGTACCGCGATTGCCGCAGTAACGAGGTCTTGGCCCTTTCCCTGTGCGATCATCGAGACTGAATTCCCGGCATACAGATCTTTGGTCAATAAACCGGCGAGGGCAGTTATCAGCCCCAGCGCTGCTACAACGATCGTTAACACAATAACCGGTAAATTAAGTCGATATTCCATCGATATATCCTCCTTATTTCATTGTCTCGTTTCTTTATCCCATTTTCTATTATTTTTTTCTACCATACAGCAGTTTAGATCGAGTGCGATTTACATGGCTGCGGGATTGACAGAGACGGCCGTTTTATGCCACAGTCAACACTGCGAATGATCTGACCGCCGACGCTCCCGTCTTACCCTTGTTGTAACGCGTTTTCGGTACGGCTTATATGCTGCCGCTCACCGCAAAAAAACCATGTGAACCCCCGCGGGAAGAGTTACACATACAAAGGACTACTATGAATACTCTCCAATTCTCCGATTTCGCATTGGCTGCGTCTATTGAGTCGGCCGTTGCCGGCGAGGGGTACCATACCCCCACCCCGATTCAAAGCAGAGCAATCCCGTCTATTCTCGCCGGCCGAGACGTGCTGGCTACCGCTCAGACCGGCACAGGAAAAACTGCCGCTTTTGTGTTACCCCTGATCCATAAACTGATGGATGAAGCAGCAGACCACGACCCGGCACGGGGTCGAGGAAAACGGCCGTGGCCGGACGCTCTGATCTTGTGCCCTACTCGGGAATTGGCCGTACAAACCGGTGAAGCAATTACCCGGTACGGGGCTCGCAGCAAGATTGGCCATACGGTCATTTACGGGGGTGCTTCAAAGAAAACCCAAATTCGTTTGCTCCAGGCAAAACCGCACATAGTAGTAGCCACACCCGGACGGCTGCTCGATGTAATTGGTGAACGCCACATTTCTCTCGGCCGGGTCCGTTATCTTATTCTCGACGAGGCTGACCGTATGCTGGACATGGGTTTTATGCCGGACGTTCGTCGAATTTGTGATATGATTAAAGGACAGCATCAAACCGCTCTATTTTCAGCAACCATGCCAAAAGAAATTGCAGGGTTGGCCGCTTCTATTATGATTGAACCCGAACGAATTTCAATTGACTCCAAGGTGATCACTGCAGAGCACGTTGATCAATCAGTACTTTTTGTCGACCAGTCCGACAAGCTTACCCTTCTTACAGAACTTATTCATGACCACAACATGTTTCGGGCTATTGTGTTTACCCGTACCAAGCATCGTGCTTCCCGAGTGGCTAAAGCCCTTACCAAGCTCCGTATTAAAAGCGATGCGATCCACGGTGATAAAACCCAGAGCGCTCGACAGCGCGCCCTCGAACAGTTTCGTTCCGGGAGGATACAGGTACTCGTTGCCACTGATGTCGCAGCTCGGGGTATCGATGTAGATGACATTACTCATGTGATCAACTTCGAGATCCCGAATGAACCTGAAATGTACATACATAGAATCGGACGGACCGCCCGTGCGGGTGCCGCAGGCACTGCACTCTCATTCTGCTCGAGAGAAGAGATTAAATCACTTCGTGCAATTGAACGATTGATCAAAACAACCATTTCGGTCAACAGCAGTCATGAATATCACCAGGAACCTCCTCAACAGCGCAAGAGTTCCCGAGGACCTTCTTCAAAGAGAAAATCCTCAAACAGGAAAAATTTTAAGAAAAAAAAATTCTAAGCATAGAAATGGCCGGCCATAATTTTCTTTAGATGTAGTATGACGTGAATCAACAGCAGGAACGTACGGCCTGTTCAATTCGTTTAAGCCCGTCCTCGAGAAGTGTCCGGGGACAGGCGATGTTGATACGTTCAAAACCTTCACCGCCTTCTCCGAAGATGTACCCCTCATCCAGCGCAATCTTCCCCTCTTTCTGCATGAGCTTCTCCAGCTCTTTCGCTCCGAGACCGAGGCTTCGAAAATCCATCCAAACCAAATACGTGGCTTCGAGCTCCACTACCTTTATTTCAGGGATCCGGCGGGAGATGAAATCGAGCAGAAACTGGTAATTCGCTTCTATATATTCCAGGACTTGATCCAGCCACTCTCCGCCTTTGGTGTACGCTGCTTCCAAAGCAGCGGCACCGAAGGCATTCGGACCGAGAATACCGTTTTTCTTCAGTTCGGCTTCAAACCTTTTCCGAAATAGCCGGTCGGGGATTATTACATAGGATGTGTGTAGTCCGGCCAGATTAAACGTCTTGCTGCCGGCATTGCAGGTAACAGACCTTTCTGCAAACTCCGTTGAAATCGAAGCAAACGGAACATGGGTATACCCCTTACGGACCAAATCCGAGTGTATCTCATCTGAGATGACGAGCACATCGTTTTTCAAGCAGAGTTCTCCAAGTTTCACGATCTCTTCCTTCTTCCATACTCTTCCTACCGGATTGTGCGGGCTGCAGAGGATAAGGAGTTTTGTGCCTGGATCTTTTACTTTCTTCTCGAGATCATCAAAATCCATACCATAGGTACCGTTTTCCAGTTTCAGAGGATTGGTAACAAGGGACCGTTCGTTACTCCGGACAGCCTGACTGAAAGGATAGTAGACGGGAGGCTGGATGATGGCCTTCTCATCCGGTGCCGTAAAAGCGCGGATAAGCATACTGACGGCGGGGACTATTCCGGGGCTGAAAACAAGCCACTCGGGGTCCACTTTCCAGCCGTGCCGCCTTTCGAGCCAGTCGGTAACGGCATCATAAAATGAAGGTTTTAATACTGTATACCCGAAAATTCCGAACTCGGCTGTATCGAGAAGTGCTTCTCTTACCGGGTTCGGGGCCTGAAAATCCATATCCGCGACCCACATGGGCAGGAGATCAGAACTTCCAAAGAGTTTCTCTACATAATCCCACTTGAGAGAACCGGTTCTCCGCCGCTCGATTATCCTGTCGAAATCATACTTCATTGATCTATTGGCTGAATGGTTTCCAATCATCCTCCAGCGACTTCTATCCGACCCGGGTCATGAGGAACTTGGCAATTCTGCCGGCGAGTACCGCGACATCTTCGAGGGGAAGCAGATTAATGATTTCGTCGTTGTAGAGAATCTGGCACTCCGGCGGAAACTCATCATCCCCCCGGTACATGATGACCAACGCTTCAATTTTAGGAAACACCTGGATTCGGAGTGAGACATCCCCCGTATCTCCTTTCTTAACACACGGTTCTTCGATTACTTTTTCGAGCCGCTCCGGATTGTTTCCGAATACATCTCTGATGATGTTCGGACCCCGCTTTCGGTAGGTAGGATTGTAGAAGGCCGCACCGGGGAGCCCTTTAAATGCAAGGTAAACTCCTTCCGGTTCATACGTGCCGGTGGTTGTCAAATAATGGAGTATCAAGATTTTTTCCGCCATTGAGAGTTTTTCCGATTCAAACTCTACTTTCGGCAGCCGGATTCGATAATCCGCTCCAAAGTATTCGACAAGGATATACCCTTCTTTTGTATCCACTCCACAGCGATGTTTTATTTCTCCGAGATCTGAAGATCGGAGCATTTCAGCTGCCCGCTTGTACGCAATTTCATAGTTGTTCTGTTTCGGTAAATCTATCTTACTCATGCACTCTTCTTAGAATAATTTTTAATTCGTTCTATGATAGTGGCGATATCCACATATTCTTTTACCATATCTTTGATTTTCATTATCTTTTCGGTATCTTCCGGTTTAATTTTGATAATGAGGTTGGTGATCCGTCTCGCTGTTGAGAATGTGTCCTCTTTTACCAGAATTACCGGAATATCGGTCTGTTCAACCATCCGCATTACCGCACGGTGGGGGAGTATTCCTCCTGTAAGTACGATCCCTTTTACATCATATTCACCATGGACTCCGGGCATCGTACAGGTCAACGCGGCCAGAATAAGATCTTCCCGGTCGCCAGGCGTGATTAGAAGTACATCACCGGTGAAATAATCCAAAAAAGAATGGGGGTGCATTGCCCCAACGATAATTTTACTCACCGCCTCATCAAGATATTTGTGACCGCAGACCAACTCTCCTTTGATATCTTCAGCAATTTGGGATATTGTCGGACTGGAAAGAACCGGAAAAAACGGAATGACTCCCAGTACATCAATCCCTTTCCGCTCAAAACCCAACCGGACGATTTTGTTTATTTTTTCATATTTCTCAGGGATCACCTTATTGACGATGACACCGATCACTTCGATTCCATGGATATCGAACACCGCCTTATTGAGCATCACTTCATCTATCGGCCTGCCGATTCCGCCGCCGGTAACAATGATGACCGGGGCATTGAGTAATTTTGCCACCCCTGCGTTCGACAAGTCGAGAACCGAACCGACACCGGCATGACCTGTCCCTTCGACCACCATAAAATCCTTCCCTTTAGAAGCATTTTTATACGCATCTTTTATCTTCTGCTGCAGCTCGTTTACATTGCCATGCTGGATATAGTGCTCGGTAAACCCTTTCGGTACAGCTATAGGGCTCATATCGTGAAGTTGGCCCCCGATATGGTACACCTTGTTCATCAAGCTTGCATCTTTGTCGATTTCATACTGACCAATCAGCTTTACCTGCTGTCCTACCGGTTTGATGTAACCGACTTTCGGATACAAATCCCCAATTACATTGAGCAGCCCTAACGACGTTGTCGTTTTACCGTCATTCTGGCGTGTTGCTGAAATATATATTTTTGGCGTATTCATGAATACTATTGTAATGGAAAAGAGGTGGATTCACAAGAATGCCTGTGTGCATTCCTCTACTACATTCCCCGGGAGATTGTAATCGCTCCGCAGGGACAAACAGAAACACAATCCCCGCAGCCTACACACATAGCAGCTGAAATCAGCATAGGTCCTTCAAAAGGCTCTTCCTGTTCCAACAATTTATGTTTGCACGCTTCGACACCGAGACAGATACCATTTTCCGGGTCATGATTCTTTGGATCACAGAGAGTAAAATCGATATTCGCATATTTACGCATCTTGTACGCTCTTGTTTTTTATCGGCTTTTTTAAGTATATAATAATTTATATATAAAATCAAGGTTATGTAAAAACCTGCTGATATTTTTCCTGTTATATTCAGCACTATAACAGACTGAAAAAAAGTTCTTAACTTTTCCTGCTGAAACGTATACACTTAAGCTAGGAAATTCAGAAAAGAGGTAATTCTAATGGTTTTGTGGCCGGATAAAACTTTTTATGAACTGATGCAGGAAGTTCGTGCCGGTTTCCAAAACCGCCCGTTGGAATTGATCCTTCTCTCCCTCATTCTCATCGGCGCACTTATATTTTTTATTACAGTTGTGGCCCTGCAGGTCAAGCGGCAGCAGGAGAAACGGATAAAACAGGCAAACGACTTGTATGAGAAGGCCGCTGCCGATAAAAATCTGAATCCAGCTGAAAAGAAAGTAATCGAATACATGTCGAGGGTGATAAAAAACGGGTATCTTCGTAAGCATGAAATTATCAAAGATCCCGCCACATTTGCGGAAGCCGCTGAAGCTCTTCGAGCCAAAGGACTCATAAGCCGAAAAACGATCTATGAAATGCGGAAAAAACTCCGAAAACCGGTACAAAAAAAAGAGGAAGGGGAGTTCTCCACAACTACGCTCCCGGAAGGGATGCATATCTACTTTATAAACGAGAAAAACGAGCGGTTTCACGGAACGATTACCGAAAACCACTCCAGCATCCTGTTTATAAAACCCAATATAAGTACCAAGGAGATTCCTGAAGGGACCAAATTAAAAGGGTATTTCAAGCAAGAGGAAGATATCTACTATTTTATAACCAAAGTCTATAAGCAGGAGCGTGATGTGCTGCGATGCCTGCACTCCGAGCATGTCAAGAAGCAGAAGAGAAGAGAGGGCGCTAAACCGGAAGAGGAAGAACCCCGGGAGCAGCAGGAACGTGATTTTTACAGGAAACCGATGCAGCTGGAAATACAGATAAAACAGCATGTAATCGATGAAGAACCGGTACCCACGACTCTTATCGATTTGGGAGGAGGAGGAGCCCGCGTTGCAAATCCTTCAGAGAACTTCAAAGAGGGGGACGAAGTACTCCTGATCATGGAACTCGAGGATGAAGGAGAAGTCCATGCTCCGGGTAAAGTGGTTTCGCTCTCAAAAGAGAAGAGAGATCTGCATATTCAATTCGACAGTATTAAGGATTCCACCCGGGACCGGATTATTGGGTATATTCTGAGATCGTAATCCGGGGGTAGTGCCTCAAACCTTGTTACACGCTCATTATAGAAGAGGCACCCCATACGGCCCGTCGGGCAGCACAGCAACACGCGGTTCTCTTCCCAATTCGTCAGTTTTTTGCTGCACTGCATACCTAACCGTTTCCAGGACCATTGTTTGGACGGTCTGCCTGCTCGTTTCGGCGTTACGCTGCCGGGGGAGCTTCGCAGTTTTTACGCCTTCTCCCGGTAAAAACTCGTAGCCGGATCGGCAGGGAAGCGCGGAGAGCACGTCCGCCGGAATATTATCCGTACAGTAGATGAGCTTTTCGAATCCGCCTAATTTCATAAACACCTGGTCCCACTTCTGTACCTGCCACTGGTCAGGGACGAACTCCCACTCCGGACGCTTGATATACTCGGAGAACACCCCGGGACCTTTTTTGCGAAGCAGATCGAGAAGCTCCTTGTACTCCGGTTTTCCTACAGGTTCCGGGTCACCGTTGTAAGCGGCCAGAATAACGATGCCGCCCTCCCGGATAACAGGAATGGTACCGTACGCCGCTTTGGCCGCTTGATAGTGATTTACCGCAACCTTCCCTCCGTGGGTTATGATGATGTCGTACGGGTTTCTGCACGGAATTACTGCAGTGTTGCGGACCTCCTCTGCGGCTTCCTCATGCGCCTTCTCGATATCACCTGCAAAAATGCCGGTAAGCCTTCCTTCCCGGTTCACAAGGCAGTTGACACTGAAATGTATCCCGACCTTTCCGGCCACTTTCCGAGGAAACTCAAAACAGGGGTTGTTTTCGAGAACCAGATTGGTCGCATTCGGGTTATCCATCCACTGCGCGCTGTGAAACAGGCGGGTTGTCTCGATACTAATGAGGCCCGGACAGATCGCTTTGGCTCCGCCGGAAACACCGGCCATCAGGTGGGGTTCCACCAGGCTTGTGGCGATACGGATATCGGCTTTTGCGAACTGTTCGTTTACCTTTACCTCGATGCCATCGATCTCACCGATGCTCTTCAAGGCGGGTGATGTGCAGTCATGATCGATAATGCGGTATCTCTCTACGATCTTATCACCGAACGCCGTTTTCTTCCATTTTAAGGAGGTCGCCACATGGGTTCCGGTCCCTACCACAATGGTGATGTTTTGCGGAGGGATTCCCGCACTATGGAGCGCCTCGAAAAGGGGCAGAAGAATACCGTCTTCTCTGTTCGAAGAATAGGGTACCGGGCGGGTGTTGTCCGACACAGTGACCGCTGCAGTGAGTTCTGCTACCGGTTTTTCTGCTTCTCCCGCGGCCTTCTCTATCAGCTCTTTCAAGGCACTGCTTCCTATAGGCTGTTCGAGCGCCGCTTCGATTGCCGCAACTGGGTCGGCTATAGGAGGAGGATGGCTCATAGAGAGTATCTCGGTTTGGGGGGGTACCGGGACAGTGAGAAGTCTATCCCCATATTCGAGGTCGATCTGTTTCCAATCATGCATAACCGTTTCCATAGTGGTTAGGCCGATTGTAATTGATTTTTACGCACTTGTGCAATCGAACGGTAACGAGGTATTGACATTATCTTGTAAATAGAATATATTCTATTTATGCCTTCAACAACTATTCACATTCCGGATGATATTCTCACTAAAATTGATCGCACGGCCAAGAGGAAAAAGATAAGCAGGAACCGATTCGTACTCGAAGCATGTAAAGAAGCATTACAGCGGGACGCCGGTGAATGGCCTGTAGATTTTTTCAGGCAATCATTCTCACAGGAAGAAAAAACGTTGCTACATGAAGCAGTCACAGAAATGGAACAAGCGCTCTATCAAAACTGGAGAAATCGGGGAGCACCGCTTCTATGATGCTGATTCTAGATACGACCGCCTTTTCCGCTGCGATGCGGCAGGAGCCGAAACTTCTTTCTTTTCTCGAGCAGCACAGGCCGGGAGATATCTCAACAGTTCCACCCGTGATCGCAGAAATCGAGTACGGCATACACCGTTTTGACCCGTTTTCAAAAAAATTTTCGCTCTTAAGAGAACAGCAGGAGAGACTATTGAAGCTCATCCGGGTCCTCGCTTGGAACTCGGAATCATCGGTTATGTTCGGTAAAATCAAAGCAGAGCTGGAAAAAGCAGGTACTCCCATCGATGACTTCGACGTTGCTATTGCTGCTATCACCATGGCTCATGACGCGGAGCTTGTAACGGCAAACCTGGTCCATTTCAGACGCGTCGAAGGTCTCTCATCGAGACACTGGGAAGCGTGATCTGCCGCCGTCAATACAAAAACTAAGCCAGCACTTTTCTTATTAACGGAAACTGTTTTACCAATCCGGCATTCAGTAACTGCCAGGGATGGTAGAAGAGGAGCGGCATCAAGATAATTCCGGTCAGCTCCGGGTCGTACGAAAAAAAGATGGTCAAAAGCGGCACTCCTAAAGCCATGGTTTTCTGAGAGGACGCAAAGAGGATACTGATCGTATCCGGATTCGAAAACTTGAAAACACGCGAAAGACCGTACCCTGCATAGAGCAGAATATAAAAAGAAACTGCTAACAGCACCACTGCACCGCCCATCTCCTTTAACCCATCGAAAAAGGAAGGACGGGAAGCTGATTTTGCCATAGAGAGCAGTACAATCAGGATGATGAAGATGTTGCTCACCTTGCTGACTCTCTTTTTCTGCTGTACTGCTGTCTGTCTGCATCGTCTATGAAGGATCTGTCCGATTAGCACGGGTAGAAGAATTTTCCAACCCAGGCCGATGATAACATTACCCAGCACATCTAGCGGGATCCCTCCTCCTGCCCGCCGGATGAAAAATGACAAAAGCAGCGGAGAGATAAATACACCGGCAATATTGGCAAGCACCGCATTGAACATGGTACCTACCACATTCCCGCCGAATGCTTGGGTAAACACGATGCACGAGGAAATGGTCGTAGGAAGCACGGCAAGGGCAAAAATACCGGTCTTGATGTAGGGGGCGAAGTCGAACGGCTGGACGGCAAGGAGAAAATAGAACGGTGTAAAACCAAAGATAAACAGCTGCAGAAACAGATGCAGCCTGACATTGGCAACCCCGGACCTGACCGCCTCACTGGGCAGGGTAAAACCGGTGCCCAAAAAGATGAGCATGATGAGTACCGTGGAGGTCACCCCGGACGCGCCTAACATTGAAATCCCCGGGAAAGCGATACCGAGAACAACCGCCCCAACGATACCGAGGATAAACCACTGGTTTTTGAGGAAGCAGAACAGATCGGGGATGATTTTCATTCGGCCCTTTTTCAGTCCACCTCAAAAGGAAACGTGATTACCCTGCCCGCGGTATTGAAGAAGAACCGCCCTTCGAATGCCCGGGCCAATTTTACCGCCACCGGGAGGCCTGTGCAGTGTGAGACCCCGAGCCAGGCAACGTCTATCTCCTGTAAAGCTTCAATCGACTTCTCGAGCTGTTGGAAGGATGCCGGGCCGAGGTGGGTGCCGCCGATTACCATATAGACCCGGTCGGTTTCCATTACTTTTTGGGCATGACGGATGATGTTGATCATCCCCCGGTGGGCGCAGCCTAGGATGATGATAAGCCCCCGGTCCGTCCGGATGTAGAGAGACTGGTCGTCGCTCATGGGGTCCTGACTATAGCTATCTCCGTCTTTGAGGCAGAGGTTATCCGCTACGGATTCGAAAGAAGTCGTCATGGGTTCCTCGCCGCTTGCGGCAATATCGTCTGTTAGCCATACCGGATCGCTGGAGAACTCGAACCGGGCCCCGGCACTCGTCAACCGCTCTAAGGCGTAAGGAATACCCGCATATTTATACGCATCAATTTTCTTTTTATATACGTACTTTTTAGCCGTTACATCCGGATGTGCAATAACGTGTACGTCAGATTGTGCCATTCTCTCGAGTACCGGAAGGAGTCCGCCGGTATGGTCGAAATGGCCGTGACTCAGCACAATCGCCTCAATGGCATCGAGGTCGACCCCGAGCTTATCCGCATTACGGACCGCCACATCGGTGGTCCCCGTATCGAGGAGAAAGGTTTGTTCCCCCGCTTCCACTAGCACGCTCAAGCCCCATTCTGCGAGCATGCTCGAATCGGCCGTACTGTTTTCAGCGAGGGTGGTAATTGTTACATCTTCCGTTTTTAACATGGGTTTCTCCTTATCCTGTATTATATGCGGCAATATGTATCTCTTTCAACGTGAAAAACTCTCGAGCCAACCAAAACGGGGCAACGACAATCCCCGGTACAGCTGGTAATCTCCCACAATCTCCTACAACCCGGCAGCCCACTCTCCCACCGCCTCGAGCCGTCCCAGGTCGCAGTCGGGCGGGACGTTGTCTGAAACCCCAAGAATCAGTCGAGACCGGCCGGGAGCGAGTTCGTCTATCTCGGATTCAAGTTTCGAAAGATGCGCGTCAAAAGCACCAATACCGGTAGAATCGGGCAGTAGGAGCACAGAGGGAATGCCACCCCAAATCGTAACCTCGTCTCCGAACCCCCGGCGTTGAGAAAACAGATCCAGCTCGGTCATGGGAGCGGCACACACCGATTCGGCCACATCGAACCGCCCGAGCCTGTAGGAGTCGAACAGGCCCGAGCTCTCTCCGTCGGGGTGGCAGACCAATTTTTTTCCGGACCGGTGAAGACGTTCCCGAGTCTTGTTGAGCCAGGGGGCAATGTCCCGTTCGAAGAACAGCGGCCAGGTCAAGTCCCGGTCGTAGTTGGCCCCCCAGTACACGGTTTCCGCGCTGCAGCCGGAGACGACCTTTAACAGGTTGTCAAAAAACGGGGTAAGCCGTTCTTCGAATCGTTTCAATGTATCGTAGTGATCATAGTACCAGAAGAAAAACCGGTCCATAGGCATGAGATCATGGAGGAGCAGGTGGATAGGAGAGGCTACGTTGCACCCCTGGGCAACAGCGAGGCCGGTTTCTCCAACCCGGTTGTGAAAAGCCCGGTAGCCTAACGGGTCGGGGACGATGTGCAGATGTTCGAAGAGTTCCGCCACTCTGTCCAGGTCTTCCAGTTCCTCCACCGGGTACTCGAGCTTAAACGGCTGAGATATGCCCCGTTTACGCATGTCGTAGGAGTACCGGATCCGGTCGGTGATGACACCGGCAGAAGTTTCCACCCTTAAAATCGTTTCTTCGCCGTCAATTGTGAAATCACAGGGCAGTCCTTCGAGTTCCAGCCGGAAAGGAAAATCGGGATGGTTTTCGAAGCCGAGGCTGCGGAACATCCTCTGTTCAGGGGGCCTCTTCCTGGTATAATCCGCACGCACGGCGTGACAGCTGAACCCAAAATGCTCGGCGATGTCGACGATGTCCGCATTCTCGAGCCCTTCGGAAAGCTCTCCACGCTCGCGGAGAGCTATATACCAGAGGTCCATGCGCGGTGCCCAGGGGATGTTCCCGCACGGCTCACCCCGGACGGCCCGGAGCATGTCTGCGCTGCAGGGAGGGTCGGGGATGCTGCTAATTCCGTTAGTATCGTTTCTGCCGGATGCTATCATAGAGTTTATCATAATCGAATCGGCACAGTCCGTCATCCGCCTGGGTGCACTTTGGGCGGGAATCTACAGAAAGTCAAAAAGATTTCATCATTGATCAACATATAATATATTGATATATTATATGTATGAAACCTATACAGATAATGATGGATGATGAGACTCTAGCCGACCTGGATAGAGATGAGGATGTCCGGCGTATGGGACGTTCAGCGGTTTTTAGGAAACTTGCAGCCGAATACATAAAACGGAAAAAAGAGAAGGAAATATCGTCTCTCTACAGAAAAGCATATGGAAGCAGAACAGAAGCCATGGATAATGAGTTCAAAGGCTGGGAAGACGAGGGTGTATGGCCCGAACAGTAAACAGAGGCGAAATCTGGTTTTATCAGTTTAAAAAGCCTGACAAATTGAGACCTGTATTAATACTCTCAAGACAGGATGCCATAGAGGTGCTACATACCGTCATGGTAGCTCCCATCACATCGACTTTCCACGGTGCACCGAGTGAGGTGATTATCGGAATCGATGAAGGCTTAAAAAAGGAATCCGCTATAAATCTCGATCATGTACAGACAGTAGAAAAAGCAAGGCTAAAGCGGTATATCGGCCGAGTCGAAGAACCAAAATTAAAAACAGTGTGCAGCGCGTTGGGTATTGCTGTTGGATGCCTTTAATGAGTTCCTACAAATCATCTATCTCTCCCCACCCCTCTCCTTCCGGG
>CAZKZZ010000018.1:38870-40250 GCA_964557375.1 uncultured Spirochaetales bacterium
GCATGTGGCCATCGTCGAGCCACCCGAGATAGTAGGCCCTTGATTCGTCGACGATCAAAGGGATTTCGAGAGACGTCACAGCATCAGTAAGGGAAGCGGCGTGGAGTGAGGCCGCTGTGCCGACCGGACCGCCCGCGTTATGAAACGACAGCTCCGCTCGGCCGGAGAACCTGCTTATTGCTGCGGTAAGAGGTCCAAATCCACCGATATGAGCAACATCGGGCATGATGATATCGGCCCAACCATTGTCTATGATTTTCTCGAACCCTTCAAAACCGAAATAGAGCTCTCCTAGAGCAATGGGACGGCTGCAGCGGCGCTTCAGGTCGGGGTAGTTTTCTCCGATCGGTACCGGAGCCTCCACCCAGAATGGTGAAAGAGCCTCGATCTCCGGAAGGACCTCCAGAAAAATTTCAGGACGGAACCGCTCATGAAAATCGATTCGGATACTGAAATCGGGAAACCGTTCTCGCAGGCGGGAGAGCAGTTCCAGCCCGTACCGAGCACCGCTACGCTGCTCCTCCCCGCCGGCCCCGGGTTTTACTTTCTCGAAAGGAGCGCATTTTATCGCAGTAAAGCCCTGTTTCAAAGCGCGCTCTACTGTTTTGAGGTAATCGTTAAGGGTGCGGTCGGTCAGGGCACGGTTGATTGTGGCATAGACCGGGATCTTCTTCTGACCTGACTTACCGGAAATCATGTTACTTACCGGTACACCGGTCTGCTTCGCTGCAAGCTCCCAGAGGGCCTGATCTATTCCCGAAATTGCTGTCGCTTCCACGAAATCACGGGCAGCCGAAAAGGGCCCTGTGGCGAGCTCTTTCAATACGGCGGGGGAGAGGATATTGCGCGGACTTATATCGCCTTCGATCTTGTCCTTCACGAACCGGTCGAATAACCGGTTGACGCCCTTCTCACATGCATCGTCATTCCCGCTCAAGGATGCCTCTCCCCTCCCGGTATGCCGTCCGTCTGAGATTTCTACGATGATCCAGTCACCCCGGATCAACAAGGCCGGATTATGTCCCTGGGGGTCGGGTATTCTTCTAACATTCAGGCTTAAACTCATCTGTGTTTGCTCCTCATGTCCAATTCGATTAATCCTGAAGACAACCTTTCCTCGGTTTCGGACATACACATTATCCTATTTCATCACGAGGAAGAGTTTTATACAAGCCGATCATTACAGCGGGACAATGGCAGTGGATCTATTTTATAGAATTATGTTGACTATATTAGTAATGTTTACTACCTTTTAATAAAGGAGAAACCAATGAAAGTATCAATCAAAACTGCAGTAATTACTATACTTGTTCTGATTTCGGTGACGATAGGCGGGACTGTGTTCGCACAGGACCCCAAAGCGCCGGCTGAAAGAAACGT
>CAZKZZ010000019.1:0-21454 GCA_964557375.1 uncultured Spirochaetales bacterium
GTCAATGAGCCGGAATCGCCGGAAGATGAACCGAACTTAGAACTGTTCCCCGAACTCTCCGATGAACAGGAATCCACTTCTTCTTGACTGCTGCCGAAAGATGACGCTACCGAACAGTCTCTAAAAACTGTTCCGGGAACTGTACTGTATCGCCCACCTCTATTCCATGCTCCTCAAAATAGCCCTGATTCACCTCCAGAGCAAACCTGACGGAATGCTCGGAGACAATGGACTTTTCCGAAAGCGGCCTCATGTGGTGGATCTCCTTGATAGTACCGTCTTTCGCTATATAGGCCAGAGAAAGGGGGATGTAGGTGTCCTTCATCCAAAAAGAGAGTTTATCGTCCCTCTCGGAGACAAAGAGCATCCCTTTGTCCGGGTCGAGATGTTTTCGGTGCATGAGTCCTTTTTGCCGCTGCTCCGGAGTCCGCGCGATTTCAACGGTAAGACGGTTCCCATCGATAATCAGTTCCATCTCTTCGCTGCTGTTGCTGCAGGAGAGAAAACCGAGAAAAACAATAAAACATACTATAACTGCTTTTCCTGATGCCTGCTTGATACTATTCAAAACTGTTCTAAGAACCTGTCCCTTGTGTACTGCTCCATAGATTCTTCCGCTTCCGAGGTCTGTTTCAGCTGTTCGAATGTCTCGAGTTCAACATACTTGATCTGCAGAGGACGTTCAAGCGACATGCGTACCGTTTCATTTTCCCAGACCACCTGTTCAGGATCAAGATAGGAGGGGTCCCCGTATTTTTCTTTGAGCGTAGTATACATAGTGAAATAATCAATTTTTTCTCTGTCGAGCATAAGAATAATGATGTAGAGTTCCTTTTCGTGAAACTGAAAAAAACCGCGGGCGATGAATACCGCTCCTTCACATTCGATTACCGTATAATTTGGACGGGGAAGAAGAGTCACATCAGGCTCTCCCCTATAATGGAAATAAGGATCAGTTTTCAATTCCGCTTTTACCGCTTCGAGCCCCTTGCCGAGGGTAATTTCCCTGAATCCGTTGGGGAGCTGCTGAGGGCTGCTCCCTTCTTCGGCAGTCTCCTGCGCGGCAGCCATAGAGATGAACGTGAGGAAGAGGAGAATAATAAGCAGAAAAAACCGGATTGTCTTCACATTTTTCAGTATCGGCTTTTTTTGGGGTCTTGGTTAATAGATTAGTTGTGGTATACTGATAGCATGCGGGTAGTATGGATAGTGATCTCTGTATTCTCGGTAATACTTCTTACCGGAGGCCTTTTAAGCTGTGCAACCTCCTCGGGGCCGTTGTACGAAGAGAGCGTAGCTTCAAAGAATTCTGACAATGATGATTCAGATAATACTGAGAAGGATGATGCGGTATCCAAAGAAGAAATCGGTGTATACATCGAGACCGAGCCGTCCGAAGCAGAAATATTGATAAACAAGACTACCAGAGGAGAGTCCCCTCTTTTAATCGATGATCTCGAAGAGGGAGAATACTCCGTTACGGTCCGTAAGGAAGGATATAAAACCATACAGGAGTGGATCGAGTACGACGGAGATACCAGACTGGAACTTTCCTTCACCTTAGAGATGCTTACCGGCTACCTCGACGTATCGACGGAACCGCCGGATGCTCTCGTTTACATCGACGGAGAAATATTTGAAATCTTTCCCGCAGAGCTTGCCTCGGGAACGCATACAGTAAGAACGGCCCGGTTCGGATATACGGAAAAAAAACAGCAGGTAGCAATTGCAACAGACGAGACGACGGAGCTGAATGTGGAGCTCGAACCGGCACCATTTACACTCTACGACGAAGGGGTAAGCAGGGAAATCTTCAATCCGAATAATCCCGGCACACTTGGAACCACTACTATTACATTTTCAGTGAGTGCGCCCGGGGACGGAAAAATCTCTTTATATAATCAAGATGGAGATCTCGTGATGGAGCACGAGTTTCCTCAATTCGTCTCGTGGGAACAATCCTTCCGCTGGGACGGCACAGACCTCACGGGGAGTACCGTACCCGATGGGGAATACAGGATCGTCATTACTGCAGAGGCGGCGCCGGAGATAAGTAAAACGGATTCCCGAGAAAGCTCGAGCGAAGGGTCGGGAAAAGAGCTGCAAAAAGAATTGACCGTGACCGTTGACAGAACTGCCGTAATCTCGTACCGCTCCGTGTGGTCGGGAAGCAGCGGACTGCTTTATGCTCCGAGCGCGGAGGTCCTCCCCGTCAACACATTCCAGCTCTCCTCCATTTTTATCGGCCACGTCGAAGAGATCGAAAACGATCTCTCCGCCCGGTTTCCGACTCAAATCGGGTTCCGGTACACCGTCGCAAAAAATCTCGAAGTGACCGGCCAGGGGACCGTCATCCTTCAAAGTAAAGGCACCTCCCCGTTCTCTCTGGGAATGGCCGGTAAATATCAGCTGCTGCAAACAGCGGGAGAGAACAGGGTCAGTATCGGCGCTACCGCAAAGGCCACCTATCTCTCCGGAGAAACACTCGACACCCAAACCAACTATACCGGCTTTTCACTCGGCGTTCCGGTCCAGCTGACTCTCGGAATCTTCCATGCGATTCTTATGCCGGAAATTGTTGTCTCATCAGAAGAAATATCGTATAATCTTCCTTCCGATACAGGTTTCTACTCCTGGGGATACGGGAGAATCGGTTTTCTTCTCGATTTCTCCACGATAAGTACAGGGCTCTCCGCTGCTTTTCGGACAAAATCGTTTACGAGGGGTTTCGACCTCCAGTTCCCGTTCAGCGCCGGATGGGAGCTGCACTGGTTCATACCAAAAACCCAAATGGTCCTATCGGCAGGAGTTGCCGGGGAGTTTGCGCCCGCAGAACAGGCAGACACCGTTGATCCCTATCCGGGATTCTATCTCATGACAGGAATTGGATTAGGATTTATTAATTAATATGCACTCACCTCACCAACGTTTGATACAAATTATCCGCTCTCTTCCTCCGGAAGTGGCCCAGAATAGATTGCTGCGTACTTCAGACAGGGAATTAGCTCTCAGTATGATGTACTTAGATGATAACGAACGGGCCTCGATACTGTCGATGGTCTCTGTACAGAAGGAAAGACGGATCCAGGAAGAGCTGACGCTCCACGAGCGGCTCCA
This sequence comes from uncultured Spirochaetales bacterium, assembly GCA_964557375.1. Lineage (GTDB taxonomy): Bacteria > Spirochaetota > Spirochaetia > SPDA01 > CAZJBZ01 > CAZKZZ01. Next base: position 3,118 of record CAZKZZ010000019.1, read on the forward strand.
CATCACCTACAAACAGTACAGAATTGCGATCGAGCATGTTATAGAAAAACTGATGACAGCGAGAGGCAACAGCAGTTTTAAGAGTTACCTCCGCCCCAGGCGATAGGCGATCCCCGCCGGCAGCGCCTGGTTCAGCTGGTCCTTCCCGGTTTTACCGCTACCCGGCCGGTATAATCAACCCGATGAAAAAGAATAGGCAGTTCTACGTTCTCGAAGTATTCGTCCACGGCCTTCCGGGCTCCGGTAAAATGGCCGTAATCGTCGATTATGATAACCCCGCCCGGAACGAGCCGGGGAAAGAGTAATTCCAGTTCTATTTTTGTCGATTCGTACCAGTCCGTATCCAGTCTTATCAAAGCGGGATTCATTGGGGCGTGATCGGGAAGCGTCTCGGCTACATCACCCGGGATAAACCGCAACCGGGATGAGGGGTATCCTGTGGCGGCGAGATTCTGCTTTACCTCTTCGACACCGGCCGCCCAGGAAGAAAACGTGTCCCATTTTTCGGTGACCGGTTTCTCGTTGTGGGCAATCAGGTCGAACTCACTTGGATTTGTCATACCGGAGAAGGTATCGAAAAGAAACAGATTTCTATCGCTTCTACGATTTTTAAGTAGGGAGAGCGCCATCAGCATGCAGGAGCCCCCTTTCCACACTCCGCACTCGATAAAATCCCCATCGATACCGCTGCGGACCAGATACTCGACAGCCGTATACAGGGAATACCCCCGTTCTATCGAGGTCATGGTAAAAGGTTCTACCTTCTCCCAAAGAGGAAAGAACCCGCTGTCCATATCGTAATACGCTTTGGTATCCATCAGATTCCCGTGTCCGGACCACTATCCGGTCCGCCGTGCTCGAGGAGTGCCAGAAAATCCTCTTCCGTTACCAGTCTCGCTCCCGCTTCCCGGGCTTTCTGTTCCTTGCTTCCCGGATTTTTTCCCACCAGTAAATGAGTGGTTTTACCGGTAACCTGCGAAACCGTTTTTCCGCCCCTCTTTTTGATCTCATCCAATGCTTCCGACCGCGGATTGAACTTGTCGAAGCTCCCGGTAACGCACCAGGTTTGGCCTGAAAAAATTTGAGCGTACTGCTCTTCGGTCCCGGCATCTTCATCCGATACCGCAAATCTAAGCCCCTGCTTCTGCAGTGCCCTGATCTGCGCTCTCAGTCCTGGATTACCCAGTTCCGTGACAATCGTGTGAGCGGTTTTCTCTCCGATGCCGGGGATTGCTACGAGTTCATCGATATTATGTTCATCAGAGAGACGGAGAAGGTCTTCGATCCGTTTATATCCGGCGTTGATAAGCAGTTCGGCAACATTCGGCCCCACTTCGGGAATACCTAACGACTGCAAGACAATCCGAAACGGCTGCTTTTTACTCGCCTCAACTCCTTTTTTGATGAGATTTACTTTCTTCTCTCCAAAACCGGACAGGTCCAGCAGTCTGTCGTAATTGCAGGTATAGATATCCTCCGGCTGCCGCACGAGCCCCTTTTCGATGAGTACATTCATGGTTTCCGGTCCGAGGTTATCGATATCCATCTGGCCTTTCGCAGCGAAGAAATACAATTTGCCCCGTCTTTGATCGGGGCATTCACGGTTAATACAGAAGTGGTGGGCGCCGATCGTGTGCAGGTCTTCTCCGCAGGAAGGGCAGGTGGAAGGCATGTGCCAGGTACGGTTGCCCTCTTTGTTCTTCTCGACCACCCGCTCTACCGCCGGGATAACATCCCCCCGCTTAGAAATTGCTACCGTATCACCCACTGCCAATTCGAGCATCTCGATATAATCCTGATTATGCAGGGTCGCGTTGGATACCGTCGAACCGCCTACCTTGACCGGTTCTATCCGTGCCACAGGCGTGATTCTGCCGGTACGGCCAACCTGTACTTCTATTTTCTTGACAGCAGAGACCGCCTCCGGAGCTTCGAACTTATACGCGATTGCCCAGCGGGGATGATGTCCGGTATAACCGAGCCGGTCTCTCGCATCGATCTCGTCGACTTTTACCACCAGTCCGTCTATCTCATAAGGAAGGCTTTTACGCTCCGCCTCTTCACGAGCGATGAACGAGGAAAGTTCTTCCGGGTTCGAAAATGAGCCGGTCCGCTTATTTACCCGGAATTGCAGCTCTTCGAGCCGCTGTAATACTTCCCGGTGCGACGGCAGCCGCTGTTCGAAGTACGCTTCATAGACGAATATTTCGAGGGGGATTTTTGCCGCTTCGCTGCTCTTCTGGCGGCGCAGGGTCCCCGCGGCAAGGTTTCTCGGATTTGCGTAAGGGGTCTCCATGGTCCGGTTGAGCTCTTCGAACCTGTCAACGGGCAGATATATCTCTCCCCGCACTGCAAGGGTGGCCGCTTCTGCCAGGCGGAGGGGCACCGCCCCGATTGTCTTTACATTTTCAGTAACATCGTTGCCGACATACCCGTTCCCGCGGGTTACTGCCCGAGCCAATGTCCCGTTTTCATAGTAGAGAACAATGGATACACCGTCTATTTTTTCTTCAATAATGAAACTCAGGTCCCGGTTTACCGCTTTGGAAGTTTTTTCCGCCCAGGCCACAATGTCTGAGGCGGAATACGCTTTATCGAGACTCAATACCGGGATCGTATGTTCTACTTCGGGAAGCTCAGCAGTGAGGTCGGACCCGACCCTGCTGGTCGGAGAGTCTGCTCGTTTATATTGCGGGTATTGCTGTTCGAGTTGAACCAGCCTGTTGAACAAACGGTCGTATTCGGCATCACTTACCGAGGGGTCGGCGAGCACAAAATATTCGTATTGATATCTTCTCAGCTTTTCAGACAGATCGGCAATTTCAGAACCGGGATCGTTGGTACGGCCCGCAGCCTCCCCCTCCCTTACAGCCATGTTCTCCCCCTGCGTGTTTTCTCCCAAGCGGCCTTTTAGGCTCTTTAGTTGCTTCGGTTACCTCTTCGGATAAAAGCATCGGTGTACCCTTTTGCCTTTATATTGAAAAGCACACTGCCGCTCTCATCCTGGTTCAGCGGCCCGAGCAGCACTTTGTACTGCAGCTCAGAAGGCTTATACACGGTTACGGGAAAGGTGGGAGAAAGACTGCTTACCACCTGCTCAACGCTCTGCGGTTCGGAGTACACCCCTAACTGTACGTAGTAGGAATCCTGTGCAAGCATCGCTGTTGTTTCGAACCGAAAGGGTGTTTCATATGGTGTTTCATACGCCGGCCGCTCGGCGGTTTTCTCGGGTTCCCGCACCGGTTTCTCTTCCTCCGGTTTCGAGGGGGCCGGTCCCGGCGGTCTCGGTTCAGCGGGGCGGAGAACAATTTCAGCATCTTCATCGAGTGCAGGAACATCGACAGAAGCTTCTATCTCTTCTTCCGGTTCCGGTTCTGCTTCCGCTTTCCGTTCTTCCTCGGCCGCCTCGGGAAGGTCGGCAGGTTCCTCCGCTAATGCGGTCTCATCCGCTAATGCGAGTTCTTCCGGCTCTTCGGTTTCCAGATCAACAATCTCAGGTGACGGTTCTACAGGGACAGCCAGACTCGCAATCGGCTCGACCCCCGGACTCTCCGGACTCTCTGCAAGCTCGGTTACTTCGGGGCCTGCTTCAGCCTCATCCTCCCGTTCGGGGGCCTCCGGGACATCCATAGCGTAGAGATCGATCTCTTCGATCCGGGGAGACTCCTCCAATCCGGAAATACGCGGCCCTCCTGCAATCTGGGCTTCCGTCTCTTCCGGTTCCTCAGCAACAACCGCGGGCGGTTCTTCCGCCTCTTCCGGTTCCCGGGGAATATCGAGGTCCAAAAACGCTACATCGTCCATACGGGGAGAATCGGTAAGCTCTTCGACTTCCGGCTTTTCCGGTACAACCCGTTCCGCAGTCCCGTCTGTCTCCTCTTCGAGCGGTGCTGCAGCGAGAACCGGCTCCTGAGGCATATCCGGCTGTTCGAACGAGTAGTCCTTCTCTTTCGGGGACAAAGCGAGATCTGAGGCGCCGAGAAACTTCACACGTTCTTTCGGCGGCTCTTCGGGTCCGTCTTCCGGCTGCTCTGCTTCCTCTTCTTCGGAGGGTGCTTCCGGAATATCAATGACGGCGGCAAGTGACGCGGACAACGGTCCTTCATCCGCTTGTTCCGGGGCCCGGCCTTCCATTTCTGCGACCCGGGGGGTTTCTACCTGGGGCAGTTCTCTTTCATCAGAAGGCTGTTCGGGTGCGGTTACTACCGCTTCAGGAGGCTCCGCCGTCGTTTCATCGACAATCGGCCTGTCCGGTTCCGGTTCAATATCTTCGGGCAGCACCTCATCCGCCGGTTCTTCTTCAGGCCCGGCTTCTTCCGGCCCGGTTTCTTCCGGCAGTACCGCGTAATCTCCGGTAATTGCCGCGGAAGGATTTACATCGGGATCGGGGTGATACGGACTCTCCTGTGCAGCCATCGAAACCGCGCCGTTTATCGGATGGGCAAGAGTTACACGGACTCTGACCAGCTCATCCTGCTTGATGCCGAGTTCTTGAGAAGCTTCACGGGAGAGAAGGAGAAACAGCCCCGGTTCGCTCAATCGGTCTGCAACGATTACAGTCGTCTTCTTTCCGGTATCGAGATTTTCCACTTCAATGAGGGTATTCCGCTCAAACGAATTGGAAGCGGCGTAAAACCCTTTTTGGGGGAACTCTCCGTACATACTCATGGAGGCGTTCCCCTCCCATACTGATTCCGCAGCACTAAGGCCGGTTATCATCATGAAGATTGTAAAGATAAGCAATAATCTTCGTTTCATACACTATCCCCTATGTTCACTACTCCCTACTATTAACTTCGGAAAAAAATTCACTCGAGACAAGCAGATTCTCCGCGTTGCCGATGCAAGAACACGTCTGCATTACTGTATAATACGGAGCGCCTCCTGCGCGAGTATCTGCCCAACCGTAAAACTGTGCTCCTCCGGTGAACCCTTTTCTTCTCCGGTTCCACCAAAGTATACTCCCGCGTCAATAACACCGGTTTTAATCGGCTCCGTTTTTTCCACATCAAAATAGTTATATCGGGCGGATGATACGATCAACTGACCTCTATCCTCTTCAGGGACCGGATTTTGCTTGCGATAGGTGAGATACACCTTGAGCAGAAAGGAAGCTCCGCCGGATTTTGCCATATAGAGGGGAAAGGTCTCATCATCGATTCTGAAATCCCCCACTTCGTTGTCTTCAGATCCCATGTTGAATACAATATGACCATGTTCAAAGAACTCATCCATTACCCCGCCTTCGAGCGAATAGGAAAGCCGTTTGACCGCGTCTCCATTTTCTTTATACGTCTCCTCTTCAGTGACGTACACCATAACGGTCTCACTGCTCGCAGACAGTACGAAAACCATACTGAACAGTAGTAAGCATAGTAGTGTTGATACAAATTTTTTCATAATCTACTTTCCCCCCTTTCGAGATAATCGGAGAGAAACGGGGCGGAGATAAGCGTTTCTTTAACTCTCAGTATAAATGAGTCTAAAGTCATAAATGAGTTGAACCGTTTTGTCGAACGTGTTATTTTTTATAAAACTGGTACTTATGGACTATTACGCAATTCAAGTAAAAACCCGCGGAGAAGGGAAATTTCTCAAGATTGCCCGTTATCTGCTGGACGCTCATGAACTTCTTCCCCCGCATAAAGGGCGGCTTATTTGGCCGAGACGCAGCCTGACTATTCGGAAGCGGGGGAAACTGCAGGAGACGCAGGCCCCGATCTTCCCCGGCTATGTTTTTATGGAAACGGGCGAGTTCGACCCGGATGTTTACTGGGTGTTGAAACGGATCGACGGGTTTTTTCAGTTTCTTAAAAATAACCGCCGGATCGAACCTCTGGCCGGCAAAGACAGAGAAACTCTGCTCCATTTTCTCAACCACGGAGAAATTGTATCGAAATCGGAAGTCTATTTCGACGAGAACCAAAAGATTCGGGTTGTTAACGGACCCTTGAAAGGGCTGGAAGGCCAGGTCGTCAAAGTGGACAAAAGGAAAAAGCGGGCCAAGATAAAGCTTACCATGTATAAGGACTCTTTTCTCATTGATTTTGGATTCGAACTGCTCGAGCGGGTAAAACAAGAAACATGAAAAGTAAAAATATAATCATCATCGGTGCCGGATTTGCAGGGACAACAATTGCGGCTGAAATCGGGAAAAAAGGGGTACTGGGCAGGGTAATCGGATTTCTCGATGATGACGAGAGAAAGATCGGGATGACCATCCAGAATATTCCGGTTTTAGGACCGATTGGCGACGCCGCCCGGGTAAGCGAACAGTACGATGCGGATGAAGCGCTTATTGCCATCCCCAGCGCGGACAGAAAAAAACTGGAGTTCATCTATTCGGTTTTAAAAAAGGCGGGGTATCTAAAAATACGGATCCTTCCTTCCGTATCGCAGATCATCGACGGCGATGCCCATTTCATACAGACAAGAGAGATCGACGCACAGGATTTATTGGGCAGAAACCCGGTCATGATTCCGCTTAAGGAGAGTTTGCGCTATCTCCGGGGAAGACGGGTGGTGATTACCGGTGCAGGAGGGAGCATCGGAAGCGAGTTGGCAAGACAGCTGCTCTCCGGCGGTGCTGAACGGCTATATCTGTTCGGCCACGGTGAAAACAGCATCTACGAGATAGAGAGAGAACTGAAGATTCTTCAGGAAGAAGGAGTTGGAGAAAAAGCTTCCGTAGTACCGGTAATCGGAGAATTACGGGACAGAGATTTTGTCAAATTCATCATGAAGCGGCTCGATGCGGATGTGGTTTTCCACTGCGCTGCCTATAAACACGTCCCATTGATGGAATCGAACCCGATCGAGGCGGTAAAAAACAACGTGTTCGGAACCAAAACCTTGGTCGAGGCTGCTCTCGAAGCTGAAATATCCCGTTTCGTGTTTATCTCTACCGACAAAGCGGTGCAGCCTGTCAGTGTGTACGGCGCTTCCAAACTGATTGCAGAAGAGATCGTCCTCGAAAACAACACCGATTCGAGCGCGTTTATTGTGGTCCGGTTCGGCAACGTACTCGGGTCGAGAGGAAGCATCGTACCGCTTCTGCGCAAACAGATCTTTAAAGGCGGTCCGGTAACGATAACCGATCCGGACATCAGCCGATTTTTTATGACGATCCCCGAAGCGGCCTCTCTCGTTTTGAAAGCGGGAGGAGTAGGAAAAGGAGGGAATCTCTATATTCTTGATATGGGTGAGCCGATTCGAATCAAAGAGCTGGCCGAACAAATGGTCCGTTTTTACGGTTTTAAACCGCATGATGAGATAGAGTTCAAATATATCGGGCTGCGCCCCGGAGAGAAATTGAATGAACAGCTCTGGACCGAACATGACCGGCTCGAACCGACTGAACATGTTTCGATAAACCGGCTGGACCGGAACGGAAAATCTCTCTTCGAAATAGAAAAAATCATAGCAGAATTGAGGCCGTTCTGTTATTTTGATAAGACCAAACCGCACTACTACCGTAATAAACGTATGCTGCGGGAAGCATTAGCAAACTACGTTCCGACACTTGAAGTCAATGAAAATGAACCCGAATATTGATTCATTTATCCCTTTTGCGAAACCGTCGCTGGATTCCCGGGAGGAAGAGGCGGTTTTAGAAGTACTCCGCAGCGGGTGGCTTACTACCGGAAGACAGACGTTCGCGTTCGAGAGGGAGTTTGCCGATTTCATCGGGTCCCGGTTTGCGGTAAGTTTGAACTCCGCCACCGCCGGTCTCCATCTTGCCCTGGAAGCACTGGGTGTCTCCGCCGGTGACGCGGTCATTACCACACCCTTTACCTTTACCGCCACGGCGGAAGTGGTCCGTTATTTAGGTGCCGACCCACTTTTCGTCGACATAGACCCCGAAACACTAAACATAGACCCTCACCGGATCGAGACTGTAGTTAAAAAAAATCCGCATAGAGTAAAAGCTCTCGTTCCGGTCCATACCGGCGGCCTGCTCTGCGAGATGAATTCAGTAACCGAGATAGCGAAACAGTACAATCTTCCCGTCATCGAAGATGCCGCGCACGCGTTTCCGCTCCCCAGCGAAACCGGATATGCAGGCACTCTCGGTGATATCGGTGTTTTCTCCTTCTATGCTACAAAACCGATTACTACCGGCGAAGGGGGGATGCTGGTCACTGACAGCGAATCCATTGCCAAACGGGTATCGATTATGCGGCTGCACGGTATCGACCGGGAAGTGTGGAACAGATACCAGAGCAAGGGGCACACCTCATGGCAGTACGACATTACCGCCCCGGGGTACAAGTACAATATGACCGATATCGCCGCTGCAATCGGAAGAGTACAGCTCGAGAAAGCGCAGCGGTTTCTCGAAGAGAGAAAAAAGATAGCTCACTTCTACTATGAACAGCTCGCCGATTGTGATTTTCTCAACCTGCCCTATCGGTCGGCCCATCACGCCTGGCATCTGTTTATTGTAGCCCTCAAACCTGATACACTCACCATAGAAAGAGATGAGTTCGTTGTCGAGTTGATGAAGCGCGGAATAGGAACGTCGGTTCACTACATTCCCCTCCACCTCATGAGTTATTACCGGAATAAATACGGGTTCGAGCCGGAAGATTTTCCGCATGCCTTTTCCGCCTACTCGAGTTGTTTCAGCATACCGATTTATCCCGGACTCAGTGAGGAGGATTGTCACCGTATCGTTTGCACCGTAAAACAGATTGGAGCAGAATACGGCAAGCAGTACAGTAAGCAGTGCAACAAGGGGCCGAGCTAGTGGAACCGTTTATCGAAGACATGTTTGCAGACGGGATGATCTATGGATTATTCTACCGAAGTCCGATTGCCCACGGGACGATCGACAAACTTTCTCTTCCCGACCATGTACCGGAAGGATACGGCATTATCACCGCGGCTGACATTCCGGGGACAAACTCGCTCACCGTTTTCGAAAACAGCATGCCGCTGCTTGCTGAGAAAGAGCTGCTCTATAAGGGACAGCCGATAGCAGTCATTTACGGCCCGGATGAAAGACAACTTGTACAGATATCGTCCGAAATCTCTCTCGATGTAACGGAGAAACCGGCCGAAGATTTTGCCGCCTATCAAAAAAATCAAATAATCGACTACCGGACAATTATGAAGGGAGACCCGGAAAAGGAGATGAGCTCGGCTTTTCAAGTGGTCGAAGGTGAATACAGCGCGACGGAACATCACAGCAATTCGAGCGACGCCCAAGGGGCTTTTTCCATAGTGGACGGAGAGATGCTTATCGTCTACACGCCGAGCAGATGGATTTTTCACGCAAAAGACTCGGTATGTGATGCCACAGGAAAGCCTAAGAAGAACGTCATCATCAGAGCAACAAAAATCTGCCCCTCGTCAAAAGGCAATCTCTGGTATTCTTCATACATGGCCTGCTGTGCCGCCTTGGTCACGGTAAGAAGCGGTAAGCCGTGCCGGTTCATTCTCAACAATCGGGAAAACTTCCACTTCGCGAGCATCCAGTCTCCGGTTACCATCCACCATAAGACCGCTCTCAATAAGGAGGGCGATCCCGTGGCCATGGAAATCGCCATCCGCATCAACTGCGGGGCTTTCCCCTTATTCACCAGAGAAATCAGAGACAGGATCAGCATCGGGGCCGCCGGGGCCTACAGCTGCAAAAACATAAAGATTTCCACTGAGATGATCCGTACCCATACTCCTCCCGGCGATACTCTCTACGGGCTGGGTCTCTCCCAGGCTTTTTTCGCTACTGAAGCCCATTTCTCCCGGATAGCCGAGGTTCTCCAAATCTGCCCTACCGACTGGAAGAGCAAGAATATCCTCAAAAAAGGAAGTGCGTTCGTTACCGGCGGGGCAATCGGAGATGACTCTCCGGAAGAGACCCTTCTGGAGGAAGTGGCAAAAAAATCGGATTTCAGACGAAAGCATGCCGCGTATGAAATGCAGAAGAAGAGACGGGGCACTGTTCACGATAACTATTTCTCCAACCGGGGCATCGGTCTGTCCGTTGCGTATCAGGGCAACGGATTCCACGGAAGAAGAGAAGAGAAAGGGGCCTACTCGGTCTCGGTCAGCCTTGATACGGAAAGTAAAGTTACTATAAAAACTTCAACCATTTCAGGAAAAGAGTATATCGATGAAATCTGGAAAAATAATGCAAGCAGAATATTGGGAATAGACAGCTCGCTTATCACCATCGCAAAAAGAGACACCTCTCTTGTTGTGGATACAGGACCTTCAATCGGTTCACGGAATATAGCAATTGTCACAAAATTGATCGACCGCTGCTGTCAGACCATCCAGAAAAAGCGGTTTCGGAATCCGCTTCCTATCGAAGTCAAGCGCTCTTTCCGCCTGCCCAAGAGCCACCACTGGGATGAACGGACGTTCGTAGGAAAACCGTTTCCCTACCTTTCCTGGGGTGCTGCTGTCGTCGAAGTGGAAGTGGATCCCGCTTTTCTCAAACCCTCAATCAAAGGAATCTGGATGGTAGCGGACTGCGGGGAACTCTACGATGAAAAAAAAGCATCCGCGAGTGTTTCCGCGGAGATTCTCCAAGTGCTGGATTGGATCTCCTCCGCGCCTTATCAGCCGGACAAACTCTCCTGGCTCAACTACACATTTTCCACGACCGGAACATTCGAAATGCCTCTCATATCGATCGATTTTATTTCTACGAGTAAAAAGACTTCAGCGGGCGGTGTGGGAGACCTTCCGTCCAATCTGCTTCCCGCGGCATATATATCCGCGGTTTCACAGGCAACCGGCTACTATATCGACACACTTCCCATAACACCGGACCGTATTCATACCTTTATGGAGGGGCAATGATAATCCCGTTTTCGGTCAACAGCAGACAGGTCTCACTCGATCTTCCCCCTGAAAAACGGCTCGTCGATGTGCTTCGGGAGGATTTGGGGCTCCTGAAGACCAAAGCCCGGTGTTACGCGGGAGAATGCGGATTCTGTACTGTCTTGTTCAACGACGAGGTGCAGCTCTCCTGCCTTATTCCGGCCTTCTCCGTAAAAAACAGCACGGTCGTTACCATAGAAGGTTTTCAAAAAACAACAGAGTATCAGGACATTATCAAAGGATTCAGCCAGGTCCATTATAAACCATGCGAATACTGCGAAGCAGGCAAGATTATGGCCACGTACGCACTGCTGAGGGACAATCCCAATCCGCTCGAACGGGACATTCTCCAGATTGTCGACGGCAATTTATGCAGATGCACAGACATCAATTTGTTTATCCAGGCCGTACGGTTTGCAGCATTCAACAGAAGAAAGAGTAACCATGATCGGTAAAAGCAGTTCGACCCACGCATATACCCCCCAGAACATCAGCCAGCTTCTCGCTATGATGAAGAAAGAACCGGCTGCGCAGCTGTTCGCGGGCGGCACCTATATGGTGAGCCGTCAACGGGGGAAATACCTCGACCTTCCGAAGACCCTCATTTCACTCAAAAATATAGAAGAATTGAAAAGAATCGGAAGGACCGACCGATTTGTGGAAATCGGTTCCTGTGTTTCGATAAACCAGATCATTACCACAGGAAAGAACATCCTGCCCGCTGTGCTGATCAACGCGTTGAAACAAATCGGACTGCCCTTAGTCAGGAATCTCGCCACCATCGGGGGTAATATCTGCATTCCCGAAAGAAGGCTGGACAGCTTTCCCGTACTCCAGCTGCTGAATGCAACAGTTGAGATTCGTAAGGCGGGAAAAGCACGGTGGGTGACATTGAACCGGCTTATCGATGAAAACGGCGCTCTGCAGTTCGACAGCGGCGAGGTCCTCACCCGCATACGGATTCCTTTCGAATCATGGAATGTCGGCGAGTATATGAAGCTCTGCCGAAATCCTTTCGATGATGAGAACAGTCTCTCCTTCTGCGCTCTGGTAAAACTGCAGAAGAATATTATTACAGAGTTCAAATTCAGCTACGGCCTTATCGGGGTGCACATCCTCCGCAACAGAGATTTGGACGCGGAACTCGCCGGAAAGAAAGTTCCGCTCTCCTCAAAGGAGGAGAAGTACATCTTCGATTTACTGCAGAAGACCTTGAAAAAAGAGAAATACGCCCTTTCCGAGTATAGAATTTCTGAAGCGGTCCATCTGATGAAACGGTTTATACACAGGATATCCATCGACTAATACATCAACTTCAACAGAGGACACGTGTTTAACTTTACACACGCCCTCAATACAGGTATATTTTTTTTATGGATTCTGTTACCTCAGATTTCATTCACCTGCACAATCATTCGGACTACTCTCTTCTCGACGGAGCAGCTTCCATCCCTAAGCTCGTACGAAAGGCAAAAGAGTTCGGTATGAGCCATCTCGCCCTTACCGACCACGGAAATATGTTCGGAGCGCTCCGGTTTTACACCGAATGCAGGAAAAATGATATTGTTCCCATTATCGGTTCAGAGTTCTACGTGGCCCCGATATCACGCTATGAAAAAACAGGCAGCGAGCAGAAAAACGACTATTATCACCTGATCCTGCTCGCAAAGGACCAGACCGGATATCAGAACCTGATAGCATTGAGCTCCGCGAGTTATACGGAAGGGTTCTACTACAAACCGCGGATAGACGACGAGATTCTCTCGGAGTACTGTTCGGGGCTCATTTGCATGAGTGCCTGTCTTGCCGGTGAGATTCCCACTCTCATACTCAGGGGTAATAGTGAAGCCGCGGAAGAGAAGGCCCTCTACTATCAGGAGCTTTTTGGCAAGGGTAATTACTATCTAGAACTGCAGGACCACGGCATACCCGAACAGAAACAGGTAAACAGCGAACTGCTCTCCCTCTCCAAAAAGACAGGAATCCCCCTCGTCTGCAGTAACGATGCTCATTATATCGAACGGGAAGACGCGAACGCGCAGGACCTGCTCATCTGCATCGGGACAAACAAAAAACGGGATGAAGAGAAGCGGCTCAAGTTCGCGGCAGACCAGTTCTATCTAAAGAGCCCCGCGGAGATGTACGGCCTTTTCCGGAGTGTACCGGAAGCGCTTAAGAACACCCGGGAGATAGCGGAAAAGTGCAGGCTCTCTATTGATCTTCCGGGACCGATGCTCCCCGACTATACTATTCCGGAAACTTTCTCTTCTCCGGAAGAGTATCTCCGCGATCTTACCTACCGGGGGCTGGATGAGCGTTATACCGTTACCGAAGAAATCCGGGCCCGCGCGGATTACGAACTGGACATTATCATCAATATGGGGTTTACCGGGTATTTTCTCATCGTGTGGGATTTTATTGATTTTGCGAAAAAGAATGAAATTCCGGTCGGTCCGGGCAGAGGTTCAGGGGCAGGATCGATCGTCGCGTACGCGCTCAAGATAACCGACATCGACCCCCTCAAATACAACCTGCTCTTCGAGCGGTTTCTCAATCCGGAACGGGTGTCGATGCCCGACTTCGATATCGATTTCTGCTACGAAAGAAGACAGGAGGTAATCGACTACGTTACCCGTAAATACGGAAAAGACAGGGTCGGACAGATCATTACCTTTGGAACGCTCAAAGCAAAAGCGGTGGTCCGGGATGTCGCCCGGGTCCTCGATATTCCGTATGCGGAGGCGGATTCAATCGCAAAACTGATTCCTCCTGATCCCAAAATGACCATTGACCGGGCCCTCGAAATAGAACCGAAACTCGAAGAGCTCAGAGAAAAAGATGAGATATATGAAGAGCTCATAGAAACGGGCCGCAAACTCGAGGGTTTGAGCCGTCATGCATCCACCCATGCCGCGGGGATCGTCATCGGAAAAGAACCGCTTACGAAATACGTCCCGCTCTACCGCGATCCGAAAACAGGGGCAATCTCCACTCAGTACACGATGGATGTACTGGAAAAATGCGGCCTGGTAAAGATGGATTTCTTGGGGCTGAAGACCTTGACCCTGATCAAGAACACCGAAGAGCTTATAAAAAAACGGGGTATCGAATTCGACATCGATGCAATACCTGAGGATGATCCTGTCACCTTCGATATGCTTGGAGAGGGAAAGAGCACCTGCATTTTCCAATTCGAGAGTTCCGGCATGCAGGGCATACTCAAACGGGCCAAACCGGAAAAGATAGAGGACCTTATCGCGTTGAACGCGCTCTACCGCCCCGGCCCCATGGCAAACATCGACCAGTTTGTTGATTCGAAGCTGGGAAGAAAACCGATCTCCTACCCTCTTCCCGAACTCGAACCGATTTTAAAAGAAACATACGGGGTAATCGTCTATCAAGAACAGGTGATGGAGATCGCCCGGAAAGTGGCCGGTTACTCCCTCGGTCAAGCGGATGTTCTGCGAAGGGCCATGGGAAAGAAAAAAACCGAGGTCATGCCCAAGATAAAAAAAGAGTTTATCCAGGGTGCAGTAAACAAAGGATATAAAAAAGAAACGGCGGAGAAGCTGTTCGAACTGCTCATTCCCTTTGCCGGATACGGATTCAATAAGTCCCACGCCGCGGCATACAGCATTTTGGCGTATAAAACCGCCTACCTAAAAGCCAATTATCCGGCCGAGTTTATGGCGGCCAATCTCACCAATGAAATAAACTTCACCGACAAGCTTACCCACTACATCAATGAAACCGGAGCAATGGGGATCGAGGTCCTGCCGCCTGATATTAATCTCTCCGAGAAGACGTTTACGGTGGTAGACGGAAAAATTATCTACGGTCTTATGGGGATAAAGAATGTCGGTATTGCCGCGGTAGAGGAGATTATAAGAGAGAGAAACGAAAACGGTCCGTACGAGTCGTTCGTCGATTTTGCTCTTCGTGTAGACACGAAAACAGTAAATCGGAAGGTGTTCGAATCACTCATACAATCGGGCCTCTTCGATTCGATTACTCCGGGCCGGGCGACACTGTTTCACAATGTGGACCATGTTCTCACAACGGCAGCGAAGTACAACGAGAGCAAGAAATGGGGGCAAACATCTCTGTTCGAGGGGGAGAGCGACGGAGGCCGCATTACCATCGACTTAGAACCGGTCGATGAGTGGCCCCAGCTCGAACTGCTGAGGCAGGAAAAAGAACATCTCGGTTTTTATTTTTCAGGCCACCCCCTGGATAAATACCGTACATTGTGGGAACAGACCGTCCGTCTCCATCTCGATGAAATAACCAAATACCCGGCCGACCGCCGGTACAATTTGCTGGGGATGATCTCGATAAATCGTGAGATACAGACAAAAAACGGCGATCCCATGGCTTTCGGTACTGTAGAAGATTTTCGGGGGAATATCGAGGCGGTATTTTTTCCAAAGATCTGGGAAAAAGTGCGGGGCACCGTTGAAAATGATACCGTCATCGGGTTACGGGGCAGTCTGGATTTTAAACGGGGGGACCCCAAATTTCTCGTCGATGAGATAAAGGAACCGGAGGAACTGGAAAAAGAAGAGGTAAAAGAAATCCATATACGCATACAGGCAGGCCCACACAATGAAGAGGAGCTCTACCAACTGCGTTCGTTCTTATTTGATAATCAAGGCAACTGTATTGTTTTTCTGCATCTGCTCCAAAACGGAAACAACTCCAAAGAAATCATTATAAAAGCAAACTCCCAATTACGGGTGTCTCCGAAAGATGCGGTAATCGATGCGTTGAAACAGAATCCACATGTAGAAAGTGTCTGGAGGGCATAATAACAATGATCGTACTCATGAAGGTCTTAAGCGCACTCATCTCAATTTATATTCTTATCATTTTCATACGCATCATGCTTACCTGGTTTCAGGGACCAAGTCTGGGAAGACCGATGCAGATTCTTATCGCGGTCACGGAACCGTATTTGGCTTTGTTCCGCCG
Source organism: uncultured Spirochaetales bacterium (assembly GCA_964557375.1). Taxonomy (GTDB): domain Bacteria; phylum Spirochaetota; class Spirochaetia; order SPDA01; family CAZJBZ01; genus CAZKZZ01. The sequence goes on from CAZKZZ010000019.1 coordinate 18,922, forward strand.
CATTCCCGCACTGAGGACCGATAGAATCGACTTTTCCCCAATTATCGCATTGATCGTCCTCGTAATACTGCAGAATATAACGTCTACCATAGCAAGGTTGGGGACGATCAGCATCGGTATTGTTTTGGGCCTTATTATTTCCGCCCTCTGGTCGGCAATTTCGTTTCTTCTCGTTTTTTTTATTATCCTGATTGTGGTGAGGATTATCGGATGGCTTCTCAATGCCAATTCGGTATCACCCATCTGGCAGACCCTCGATCTGATTCTCCACCCGATAGTCTATCGGGTAAGCAACCTGTTTTCCGGAGGAAGACCGCTTACCTATCCCCTGGGTCTCGCAATAACCGGCGGAACGTTTCTGGTCGCCTCCCTCGTACTGAGATTTGTTATCAAGCTGCTCGTATCATTTCTCATGAATCTGCCTTTTTAATGTTCTCCCGCAGTATTATGCAGAGATGTTTTTACGCGAAATAGAGACGAGTGTTAAAACGCTTCACAGAGTAGGTGAGAGCAGTGCGGCTGATTTCGCGTCTTTAGGCATTCATTCCATCGCCGACCTGCTTCTCTTTCCTCCCCGCACCTATGAAGACAGGATACAGCGTGTCCCGTTAGGTGAGGCGGCGCGCTCTGCGGAAAGCCCGACCACGGTCAACACACAAGTGGAGGTCCTCGAGCACCAGTACTTCGGACGGCCGGGGAAGAGAACTCTCAAAGTAATAGTGGGGGATGATACCGGACGCGGGGCCCTGGTCTGCTTCGGCAGGAATTTTCTCGCCAAAAAATTGACTCCCGGCAGCCGGTTTTTTCTCTACGGGGTGTTTCAGCATCGATATGGAGAAGTGCAGAGCTCGTCCTTCGAGGTAGAACCGGTACGGGAGTCCCCCCGGATGTTCGGGAAAATCCTTCCCGTCTATCCGCTCTCAGGTCGGCTCACCCAAAAACTGTTCCGGTATACCGTGTCTCAGGCACTCACCCAGTACGGCTCATACTTAGAAAACGAACTGCCGGAGTCGATGCTCGAGCGGCTCGAATTGATGGAGAAGAAATCCGCGCTCAAAGAGGTCCATTTCCCCTCGAGCATGGAGCTTCTGGAGAAAGCCCGGTTTACACTCAAGTTCGAAGAACTCTTCTATCTTCAATTTGGTCTGCTCGAACAAATCAGAGAGAGGAAAAGCCGGAGCAGGAAAGTCGTGGGCACAGCGGCGACTCGGTTGCAGGAATCTGCACTGGAGAGACTCCCCTTTCCTCTTACCCGGGACCAGGAGACTGTTTTGGAAGAACTCCGCGCCGACTTTTCGAAACCGCACGGAATGACCCGATTGCTGCAGGGTGATGTCGGATGCGGTAAAACGCTGGTCTCCCTTCTGGCCGCCCTCCACTACATCGAAGCGGGAGTACAAGTCGCCATGATGGCGCCGACTGAACTCCTGGCTGCTCAGCATGCCGAAAACGCCTCTTCGTTGACAGGTCCCCTCGGGGTGCGAACAGCCGTGCTGACCGGTTCGGTCAAAGGCGAGCAGAGGCAGCTGCTGCTCTCTTCACTTGCCGAAGGAGAGGTCGACCTCGTTGTGGGGACCCACGCGCTGTTCTCGCAAGATGTGCGGTACAAAAATTTAGGTTTCGTCATTGTCGATGAACAGCATCGATTCGGAGTGCTGCAGCGTCTCGCCCTCATTGAAAAAGGGACCGGCGGGAACAATGCCCCGGACCTCCTCCTCATGACGGCAACACCGATTCCCAGGACCCTCTCTCTTACCGTATTCGGCGACCTCGACATCTCTACGATCCGGATGATGCCTCCGGGGAGAAAACCGGTCAAGACCCATCTGGCGAAACAAGGCCGGGAGGAGGAAGTATATGGGCGAGTTCGACGGGAGGTAAGTCAGGAGCGGCAAGCATATTTTGTCTACCCCTCAATCGAAGGGTCTGAAAAATTCGATGTTGCAAGCGCGGAAGAGCGGTTTCTGTTTCTGCAGAAATCGGTTTTTCCGGACTGCAGGCTGGGACTTATCCACTCCAGACTGGATGAAGAACGGAAAAAAGAAGTGATGGAGCAGTTTTCGGCAGGAAACATTGATATTCTGGTATCGACCACCGTTGTGGAGGTGGGAGTAGATGTACCGGAAGCAACCTGTATGGTCATTGAAAACGCTGAGCGTTTCGGACTTTCGACTCTCCATCAATTACGGGGAAGGGTCGGAAGAGGAGAACACCAATCGTACGCGTTTTTTATCTACAATCCCGCTCTCACAGACGCGGCCAAACAGCGGCTCCACGTGCTCAAGAAGACGAATGACGGATTTCTCATTGCGGAAGAGGACCTGAGGATCCGCGGCCCGGGAGAAGTGACCGGTATAAAACAGTCCGGCAGTTTTTCTCTTTTTTTCTCCGACCTTATTGAAGATTTTGAACTGGTAAAAACAGCAAGGGAGGAGGCAAAACGGGCAGCGGGAACCGGGACCGAAGAACATGCTGTTATTGCGAAGGTGTTGCAACGATGCCCTCCTTTTTACGTACGCTCCATTGCAGGCGG
>CAZKZZ010000019.1:21554-37731 GCA_964557375.1 uncultured Spirochaetales bacterium
ATAGCATAAAAATTTGCACTTTAGACTAAATTGATATATACTTTCTCTAACGTGGTTTAATTTTCTTAAATGAAACAGGAAGAAGACTCAAAAAATATTCTTATTGTAGAAGATGAGAAGATCTATCATACTCTCATTAAACGCTCGTTTACCAAGCACAGCAAACCCTTCTCTCTCACCATTACCGAAACGGTAGCAGAGGCAAAAAAACAGGCCCAAAACGGTTCATTCGATCTCATTATTGCAGATTATTACCTGCCGGACGGGAATGGGACCGCCATGCTCGAGGACGGTTCTATTACGAAACGGATGCCGGTGATCATTCTCACCGGAAGAGGGACGGAGGAGATTGCGGCCGCCGTAATGAAAGAGGGGGCCTCAGACTACGTCGTCAAATCCGAATATTCGGTAGAAAAGCTGCCGGAGCTCTCTATAAAAACGATTAAAGCTTGGAGGACGGAGCAGGAGCTCAAAGAAACGCAGGCAAAGCTCAACAAACTGTTCGAAACTATGGCGGACGGGATAGTTGTAGTCAATACGGAAGGGCAAATCACTTCCGCTAACCCCGCTGGAAGAAAAATCCTCAGTCTAAAAAAAGACAAAATTGTAGGCAGATACTTTCAGGAGAAAACCTGGAAGCAGATCGATGAAGAGGGAAATCCGTTTCCCGTTGAAAAACTGCCGCTTTCTATATGCCTTACCGAAAAGCGGGAAGCTTTGGAAGTCGAACATGGAATTATATCTGAGGATGGTGAGGTGAAGTGGCTTTCGGTCAACGCGGCCCCGCTGTTTGGGGAAGACGGTTCTCTAAACGGGGCAGTAGCCGGTTTTCGCGATATAACACAGAGAAAAAAAATGGAGAAAGACCTCGAGAAGGCACTCAACTTCTCGTTGACTATTTTTGACCAGCTGCCGACCCCGAAACTGCGTACAGATGCTGCAGCCGACTGCAACTACGTGAACAGAGCATGGACCGAATTGACCGGAAAATCGATGGATGAATCATTAGGAGACGGCTGGAAACTGGCCCTTCATCCTAAAGACAGAAAAGAGTTTACACGTGCTTTTAATGATGCCTTTTCCGAACAGCGCGAATTGAAAAGAGAAGCACGATTTCTTGGTCCCGAAGATACCATCATTTGGTGTATTGTCGTAGCCCGCCCTTATAAAAACCTCGAAGATAGATTTGCGGGGTACATTCTTTCATTCAGCGATATTACGGAACGAAAACGGGAAGAGGAGTTTCGTATTAAAGAGCTCGAACGGGAATTGTCCACGTTGGAAAAATTGACTAACAACCGGCAGACAACGATAACTGCCAAATCTCTCGGTATAAAACCGCTCAATGAGAACTTCCCCATACTTTTTAAGCAATATGTTGACCGTTTTTCCTCACTTTTAGAGCAGCTATTTGATAGCAGAGTTCATAAAACCGATTTGGATGTTACCCCCGATTTACGGAACTTGAGCCGGCAACTCGGCCGGATGCAGGCCGGAGCGAGAGATATCATCGAGTTGTACACGAAATCTCTCAAAAATACGAGTGAAAACAGTCCGACAGGAAAATCTCAAGTCCTTGCGGAGGAGGGACGCATAATGGCGCTTGAACTTATGGGATACCTTGCAAATTTTTATAGAAATTTTTATATATTACAAGAGGAAGTGCCCAAAGAGGGCTTATCGGAAAAAAACGATGGGACAAATAAAGCTTAAACTGTACGTTACCGGAAAGACGTACCGCTCAAAACGGGCAATCGAAACTGTACGCGGAATATACGATACCCTCGGTAAGGAGGCTGAGCTCTCTATAATCGATATTCTCGAGGACCCCGAACTAGCCGAGGAAGACAAGATACTAGCCACACCAACGCTTATAAAGATTTCATCCGATTCTTCGAGCAGAAGGATTATAGGGGACCTTTCCGACTTAGAACGGGTAAAAACCAGTCTCGATCTTGGAAATGCAACGGAAGACAATACGTTAGGAGAATAATTGATGAATATTGAAAAATTACAGACCGGTATTGAAGGATTCGATCTCATTGCAAACGGCGGACTGCCGAAAGGCCGCTCAACCCTGGTTACCGGAACAGCCGGAAGTGCGAAGACCGTTTTTGCAGTGCAGTTTCTGGCTGCCGGAATCGTCACCAGGGATGAACCGGGCGTGTTCGTCACGTTCGAAGAACATCCCGATGATATACGAAAAAACCTTGTCTCTTTAGGATGGAATATAGAGGAGTGGGAAGAAGAAGGAAAATGGACCTTTGTAGACGGTTCCCCCCTTCAAGAAGAAGAGACGGTAGTAATCGGTAATTATGATTTGGGCGGCCTCTTGGCCAGGGTGGAAAGTGCGATCAACAAAATAAAGGCAAAACGGATCGCTTTCGACTCATTAGGGGCAATTTTCAATATTCTCCAAAACAGCGCGGTACTGCGGGGAGAACTTCTCCGCATAGCGAATGCCCTGAAAAAAATAGGTATTACCTCGATCCTCACTGCGGAAAGAACAAACGAATACGGACAGATCGCACGGTTCGGGATCGAAGAGTTCGTCGCGGACAATGTTATCATTTTGCGCAACGTACTCGAGGAAGAAAAGAGGCGGAGGACCATCGAAATTCTAAAGTTTCGGGGCACCTCGCATCAAAAAGGGGAGTTTCCCTTTACAATCATCGACCGTAAAGGGATTATGGTCATCCCGCTGTCGGCAATTCAGCTGAAACAGAGCTCTTCCGATGTCCGGATTACCTCCGGAAATAGCGAGCTCGATAAAATGTGCGGCGGCGGGTTTTTCAGAGACTCGGTAATCTTGGTCAGCGGAGCTACCGGTACCGGGAAAACATTGATGACGACCGAGTTCGTCGCCGGAGGTTGGAACAATAATGAAAAATGTCTGCTGTTCGCTTTTGAAGAGAGCAGAGAACAGCTGTTCCGCAATGCGATCGGTTGGGGTGTCGATTACAAAAAGCTGGAGAAAGAAGGCGTTCTCAAAGTAATTTGTCATTATCCCGAGGTAGACAGCCTCGAAGACCATCTCATTGCAATAAAAGATGCAATCACCGAGTTCAAACCGACCCGGGTAGCCGTAGACAGTCTCTCCGCGTTGGAAAGAATTGCTACGACAAAGGGTTTCAGGGAGTTCGTGATCGGGCTCACTTCGTTTATCAAGCATCAGGAGATTGTAGGCCTTTTTACTGCAACCACCTCCACCCTTACCGGAGGAGTTTCCGTTACTGAAGCGCATATTTCTACGTTGACCGACTCGATCATTCTCCTCCGTTATGTGGAGATGTACGGAGAGATGCGCCGGGGGCTTACCGTCCTCAAGATGAGAGGCTCGATGCACGATAAAAATATCCGTGAGTTTACTATTGATAATGACGGCATGCACATCGGTAAGCCGTTTCGAAACGTGATCGGTATTCTCGCCGGAAACCCCCAACACATAGCCCAGGAAGAGGCGGACCGGCTCAGTTCCCTGTTCAAAGAGGGATAACCCGGTGCGGATAACCGGCGGAAAATATCTCCGGCGGACGGTCGCCTGCCCGGAAGGGGAAATACGCCCCGCAATGGACCGCATGCGGGAATCACTCTTCCAGATCTTAGGCCATGTAGAAGGGCTCTCTTTTCTCGATCTTTTTTCCGGTTCTGGAGTGGTAGGAATCGAAGCTGCCTCCAGGGGATGTGAACCGGTGGTAATCGTAGAAAAAGACAGCCGGAAAAAAAAGACAATACTTAGCAATATCGCAATGGTCGAGTCGGTCATCAAACCGGTTTTTATGCCCGCGGAACGGTTTATCGAACAGACCACCGAGCAATTCGATCTCATCTTTGCAGACCCACCCTTCCGCTACAAGTACAAAGCTGAGCTGCTCGAACGGATATCCGGCAAAAACCTTCTCGCTCCGGGGGGACTCCTCATGATCCACTACCCGAAAAAAGAAGAGCTTCCCCCGCGGTTTCAATCGGAGAAGAGAACACTCGAGAAACGGGACACCAGAAAGTACGGAGGGTCCCTCCTCTCGTTTTACACAGCTGCCGAGATCAAACCAGACGGTCCAGCCTGATAAAATCCGGATTGAATTTTTCACACAGGACCATGAGAGGCAAATCGACGATTGCGGTTGTGCAGGCATCGATAATTATCGAATCGGAAGTTGCGACCAGACCATATTCGGCCTTTTTAAGAAAAAAATCCGGAGAATGAACTGCCTCTACAGCCCCGGGAAGCTGTAAGAGCTCGAGCTGTTCTCGGAGGTATCCTGCAAGCTCACCGCTGAACGCCACAGGGCTGTCGAAATATACGGCAACAGAGCACGGTCCCCCTTGTTTCAGCATGGGAAAAGTAAAATCTATCACATCGCGGAGTAACTCGAGGGGCTGTTGTCTGCCGAACACCTCTCCGGCGTCTCGAAGCAGCCCGTCATTTGAAATGTAGACCGTTCTCCCTAAAAGATAATTCGACATCGTTAAAAGAACATTATACCCGTCGATAGAGATGTGTTCCCCGCTGATCTCTGTTTTGAGTTTTCTACGCCGTTGTTCCGCGACAGCGGCAGGGACCACGCCCCGATAGAGGAGGTTCCTTTGGATTCGATCGAGGTGATACCGATCTCCCACGAGTTTGAGCACCGATTTCCCGGAGTAACTTCTGTTTATGAGGTAAAAATAATCATGTACGGCTGTAATGAACTCTTCCGTTACAATTTGTCGCATCGGCTGTCTCGTCATTGTATCACATTTGTTGCATAACAGGAGGAAAATCATTTACTCTTCTAACAAATGGAAAGACCTCTCATTGTTCAAAGTGATCAAACCATACTCCTCGATGTCCACTGTCCGGGCAGCGGGGAAGCCCGTGCCGATCTGTCAGCGTTTGCCGAACTCGAGAAATCCCCCGAACATATGCACACCTACCGTATAACACCGATATCGCTGTGGAACGCCGCCTCATTCGGTCTTACTGCCGAGCGAATCATCACAATACTCGAGCAGTGGTCCCGTTTCCCTCTCCCCGATAACGTCGTATATTCCATCCGCGAAACGGTAAGCCGCTTTGGGAAATTGACTCTCCTGCCAACCGATGATCCGAACCGGTTTCTTTTGAACATAAAAGAAGAGCATATTCGTAAAGAGGTCCTAACCAGAAACCGTATTGCCAAACTGCTCATTGAGACTGAAGACGGTTTCTTGATCAACATCGTTGATCGGGGAACAATTAAACAGGAACTGATAAAAATCGGGTATCCGGTAAAAGACCTCGCCCCTCTGCGTGACGGAGAACAGTTCCCGTTTTCCTTAAAAGAGACCGTTCGATCGGGGGCCCCTTTCGAGCTCAGGGAGTATCAAAGAGAAGCCGCGGACATTTTTGTGGGGAACCTGCAGATCGGTACCGGTTTCGGTACGATTCTCCTCCCCTGCGGTTCCGGAAAAACCGTAGTGGGTATGGCGGTAATGGAACAGCTCGAAACCAGTACACTCATTCTCACAACCAATATTGCCGCGGTACATCAGTGGATCGAGGAATTAATGGATAAGACCACCATTCCGGCTGAATCGATCGGGGAATATACGGGAGAAAAAAAAGAGATCAAACCGATCACCATAACAACCTACCAGATTCTTACCTGGCGCCCGGACAAAAACGGGACCTTTCCCCATTTTCACATCTTTCGAGAGCGGAACTGGGGATTGATTATCTACGACGAAGTGCATTTGCTGCCTGCTCCGGTCTTCCGGGTCACCGCGGAACTGCAGGCAGTCAGGAGACTGGGTCTTACCGCAACACTGGTCAGAGAAGACAACCGCGAAGACGAAGTGTTTTCTCTCGTGGGTCCGAAACGCTACGATGTGCCCTGGAAAGAGCTGGAAGCCAAAGGCTGGATCGCGGAAGCCACCTGTTATGAAATACGGGTCGATCTTCCCCAGTCGCTGAAAATCCACTACGCCTCTTCCGATAAGCGGAAAAAATACCGCATAGCTTCAGAAAACCCCCACAAACTGACCATAACCGAAATGCTCATTGCAAACCATCCGGAAGACTCCATTCTGGTTATCGGCCAGTATCTCGATCAGCTGGGTTTTGTAGCAGAGCGCATAAAAGCACCTCTCATTACCGGGAAAACCCCCAATCGGGAACGGGAACAGCTCTACAATCGGTTCAGAAACGGTGAAATCGCCGTTTTGATCGTTTCTAAAGTAGCCAATTTTGCAATCGACCTGCCGGATGCCTCGGTCGCCATTCAGATATCGGGCGCTTTCGGATCTCGACAGGAGGAGGCGCAGCGGCTCGGAAGGATCCTCCGTCCCAAGAAAAAAAACAGTTACTTTTATTCGATCATCACCCGTTATACGGTAGAGGAGAGTTTTGCCGCAAACAGGCAGAAGTTCCTCACCGAACAGGGGTACAGTTATCACATCGAACAGTGGGAAGAGAAGGAACTGGTCAATGCATGATCTCGAAGTGTGGAAAGCGTCTCTCCTTTATCTACCGGAGCAAGAGTTTTTCGCGATTATCCGCAATTATATCGGCCCTGTGCAGACCCCGTTTAATAAACACCGTATTATTGACCGGCTGGTCTCTTTTCTCAAACAGCAAGAAACGATTGATCGGACCATCACCTTAATCGATGAGAGAGACATCGAGATGCTCATCCCCCTCTGTTTTCTGGACAACATCCGATTCGATGACCTGCTCATTTATTTCGAGCATGCCGTCCCGTTTCTCGAACTGCACCGACACCTGCGCAACTTAGAAGAGAGGCTCATTCTCTTTCGGGATACGGCTACCGATCCGCCGGTTCTAAAGATCAATCCGATACTTCGAAAAGCCGTAGAGCATCAGATACAGGCCTCCCTCCAAGAGACCTTATCGATAACCGAAGATGAAAAACCTGTATACGGGGAGAATACCTGGGTCGAAGACAATATGCTTGCCGCTCTTTTTTCCCTGCTCAATTCATTTCCCGATGTATACAAAGCGGACGGAAACCTGAGAAGAAAAACAGAACAGGAGATAGCAGCACGGGCGCCGATACTCCTGGAACCGACCCCGTACGGGAAGAAAATCGATCTTCTCCTTCAGGCTGCTGCCGCCCTGGATCTGGTCTATCTGCACAGGGGTAAGGCGGCAGTATCGTTTTATCACTGGGAAGAGTTGGGTCAGATTTCTCTCCTTCGGCGGCAAAACCTCATCTATGCGGCCTTGATCCGGGCGTGTCTCAAACAGCGGTCGATCGAAGCGGAGCAGGATAAAATGGTCCAGTTTCTTTCTAACCTTATAGACACGGTCCCCGAAAGGACTGCCCTTGCCGAAGAAACCCTCACCCGGTTGGTAAAGATACAGCTGCTGAAAGCGGGGATATTCCTCGGCAACGCGGAGGAGATTACCTATCTGCTGCTGCTTTTAGGAATTTTTACAAGAATCGGACCGCATCGGGTACGGAAAAACCATCCCATCCGCCCCAACCACACCACCGGCCCGCATCTAAGACGTGAACCTGGGGAAGGTAGGTTTGAAGACTTTAGAGACAAAGGTAGTGAAGCCGAGCAGCCCCTCATCGTCCAGGCCAATTTTACGGTCTCCGTTAAACCGTGGTTTTCTCTTGATAAAAGCCTGCAGGTGGCCTCGATGGCAACGATAGTACAGTACGATCTCTTCTCCACCTATGAGATAACGAAAAACTCATTTCTCACCGCACTACGGCGGGGACTTACAGCCGATAAAGCGGTTACCTGGCTCGAAGAACATTCCGAGGTTTCCCTGCCCCAAAATGTTGTTTTCTCGCTGCAGGCCTGGGAGAGAGAGTTTACCCATATTGCCCTGTACCGGGGGACCGTCCTGGCGGTATCCGATGAGATGCAGCATTTTATCGAGCACACCGGGTTTTTTGATACATGGGTGAAAAGACGGCTTGCACCGGGGCTGTATCTACTCGACTCGGAAGAAGAAGCAAACTGGGCCCGGGCAATGCGGGAGAGTGGAATCGAATATATTCCGGACACTCTCTCGGCTGACCGGATGGGAGGGGAAGAATACCTGGAAAAGGAAAAACAGGAATCACTCTCCAGCGGGCTCACTGATACAATCAGCTCCCTCTCAAGGGACGATCCCCTAAGGAAACTGTTCAACCCGGTGGAGCAGGGCGGCGGCGAACATAGCCACCTCCTCCTCGACCATTTGAAACGAGCTCTCGAAACTTCGTCTCTTCCACCGGAGATGAAAGAGGAATACGAAGCTCGAATAGAGAACAAGCTCATACTCTATCCGGACCAGCTGCGTCCTCTGGAACCGAAGCCGACTCATGACGAAGCAAAAGGCCTTGATTATATGGGAAAGGTCCGAGTAATAGAACACGCCCTGCATAACAATAATACGCTTTTAGAGATCGTGGAGCGTACCCGGGCGGGCAAACCGAAATCTTCCGTAATAAAACCCCGTTCACTCGACCAGTCGGGGGAAGATCTTCTTCTTAAAGGGGAGGCGGTCCCGGGGGGCGAGGAGGTTGCAGTGCGGGTGGGGAAAATAAGTCTCGTCCGGAAAGTAAGGGGCTCACTCTTCTCGTAGCAGGTCCGTTATTGCAATCTCCTTTGGATAATCCCTGCCGGTAAAAAAGCGGAACTGTTCCTTCGCCTGGGCAAAGAGCATCTGCTCGCCGTTGATCACTGTGCAGCCTGCAGCTTTCGCTTCAGAGAGGAACTGCGTCTCGGGAGGATTATAGATGAGATCGTAGGCAATTTCATCACCCCGAAACCGATACTGTTCGATCGGATTGCCGGGAAAGGAACCCATCCCCACACTGGTAGCCTGCACGATTATATCCCGAAACTCACCAATTTTTTCCGTATCGGTAAGCTTGCCGTACTCCCAGCCGAAATCACCGGCAAGCCGGGCCGCCCGGTCCTCGCTACGATTGAAGACCGCGACCGTAGCGCCGTGTTCGGTAAGGGCGTATACGGCGGAACGGGCCGCGCCTCCCGCACCGATGACCGCCGCCCGCATTCCTTTGAGTGCTCCCCTCCCCTCGAGAACACGAGAAAGAGGAGAGAGAAATCCCGCTATATCGAAATTTTCTCCCGAAAGCTCTACTCGGGCGTCTTTATCATTAGTAGAGTGCAGCGGGTGCAGTCCCACCGTATTGCAGGCCCCGGTGGCTGCGACCTCATCACTCTTTTCAGTAAGATATGGAATAATCCTTTCTTTGAAAGGGATAGTAACACTTACTCCCCTCACATCGAAGCGCTGAGCCACTGTAAAAAAATCGTCTATATTGTCGATGTGAAACGGTACGTACACTGCATCTATGCCGAGAAAATCCAGACCTCTATTGTGTATCTGGGGTGATTTCGTGTGCAGGACCGGATTTCCGATAATACCGAATACTGCTGTAGAGCTGGTAATGGTGCCGTACCGGTAGATTTTGTGCAGAGATTCCGGGTCGAGGTGGCCTTCCGCAGCCGCCCTTTCCCGGGGAGAGGTAAAGGTAAAAAAGTTACCCATTTTTTCCGCGAGAACTCTGGTAGGAAACCCGAACGGTCCGATCCCGAGCACAACGGACCGACGCCCCTTTAAGGCCCGAGCTGCATCGATCAGCTTGATCAAATCTGCCGTACTGCCGGGCTTTGCCGCGTATTTCGGTATCTCATCATCCCTTTTGCTCAGCTCATCTATAATCTTTTTCCAGTTGTCCGGAACACCGGAGAATTGATGCAATGAGCGAATAACCGTTATACCTTTTTGCCGGCAAAGGCGCCGGAGCGTTTCATCATCGAAATCGATCTCCAAATCCACATAGGAATAGCTCCCGGAAAGTCCTCTTTCCAGAAGCCCGCGCCGTTGCTCTTCCGTCTTATTCCAAAATCCGCCGTCTCTGTTTCTGCGGATGGTGAGAATTACCGGTATATCAACCATAGACGGGAACCTCTCCAGCGAGGCCAATTCCTCGGAACTGAGAAAATCGGCCCGCAGTTCCAGTAAGTCGATATACCCGCGGAAGAGGGAAACTGCGGCGGCATTCTCTGCTAATGTACTTCCGGTCAAAGAGAGACAAGTGAGTGCCACGGCTAGAGGTCCCCCCGATAGAGATAGAAATCGGAGAGCTTCGAATCAGTAAAATAGAGCGCGGCGTGTACCGGATATCCTTTATCTGTTATGTAATACACATACCGGAAATCATCCGCTTTGTCCGGGTCTCCGAGCTTTCTGCGCACTTCCCATATACCGGCCCCCATTTTCAGGCCGAAGAACTCCCCCCGGTGCCGTTCATCGAACCGGACCTGCCACACTCTGTTATCATAGAAAAATAAGTAGAGGTGCGCGGGATAATAAAAGACTACCGAATCTTTGCGTTCGTCACCGGTGCGGGAGATGAACACCTCGTCGGGTCTGCCGTACTCTATTTCCGCTCTCTTCAGCGCATCATCCGGGGCCATTCCGATAATCGACAGAATAGACTCGTCCGCAGTTTCGGCCGAACACGGGACAAACGGGGCACATAAAAGACAAAAAATCAATACGAACATCACACCTCCCTATTCCAGTAGTGTTTCCAATGCTTCGATCTTTTCGCGTATTGTCTTATTATCAGGCAGCAGCAAAGCAGCCTGTTTTAGATAACGGAGCGCTTTCGGTATATCTCCGATCTGTTCGTACACAGCGGATATGGCCACGAGGGCAACACTGTTTTGGAGGTTTTCGAACAGCGAGTTCTGCAATATTTCCAGTTTCTTTTGAGGGTCATCGTAGAGAGAACTCCGCAGAAGGTATAGTTCACTCCTCGTTTTTCTCGATTCCGCATTCTTCAAACCCCTCTCGATAAGCTGCTCGAGTTCGGTGTGTTCGACTTCGGCAGATGTATTCTCCGCGGAAATGGAAGCCCGGACATAGTTTGTAATGTATTGAGGGTTGGAACTGTCAATTTCCAACAGCTTTTCCGTCAATTGGACCGTCTTTTCATTCATCCCCAAATTCCTGTAAATTACCGCGCCTTTTTCAAGTAATTCTACAGAAGAGTCCCGCCGAGGGAGTTTCTCCAACAACTCTGCCGCGTGCGCCCACTGTCCGTCGGTATAGGCAATATCGAAAAGTATTTTATCGTAGAGCTGCAGCAGTTGTTCATTCTCCGGATACGAGAGCAGGGCTTTGTCCAAAACATCGAGGGCTTTCCCGTTTTCACCGGTTTGATACAGAATATCCGCCTCGATATACGCCAATTTCGCCGTAGATTCATACTGTTTCTTTACAATGGTGAGAAACCGTTTAGCAAACTCGAATTTTTGCTGCCGCCAGAGAATCTGCAGCCGCAAGAAAAGCATCTCTCTGTTGTCTTCCCGCTGCAGCACCTCATCCACAAAGACCAGGGCCTGATCGAGGTTCCCGAGGTTATACTGATTATCCGCTGCTATTCGCAATACTTTTTCGTAGTCCGGAAACTGCTCGAGCAGCTGTTGAGTAATGTCCCACGAATTGGAGTATGCTTCTTTAGCGAGCAGTACTTCCGCTAATCTTACCCTAGCTGGGTAACAGCCGGACAGTACGGTTTCTGTTTCCAATGCAGCTGCTCTTCGAAAGTACTGTTCAGCCCGGTCCAGTTCACCCGAGCGCTGGGCTAAGACACCGAGAAGATAGCGAGGCAGAACGCTTGCGGGCTGCAGTACTGCCGCTTGTTCCAGGTGTTCCGCTGCAGCAGCTTCAATCTCGTCATCTTCGGAGTAGAGCACCGCCGCGGCTGAAGAAACGAGGGCAAAAAACCGGTTAGACTCTCTCCGGTCGAGCACATCTTCTCCGGGGAGTGTGCCGTTTCTAATATTTTCAAAAATACGGCGGTATGTATTATTAGCAGGTACAGTGACCGTCACGCCGGGCTGTTCGAGTAACGGATAGAGAATATCGTGAAGATTAAGGGCAATATAGAGTAATTCTTCACCCCGCCCCGATTCTCCCGCAGGTGAGTTTACAAGCTTGCGCACCGCCTGCCGGAAAGCTTCGGGAGTACCTTCCTTCATGCTGTTTTCAACGGAGGTGAGAAACGCACTCATCTCCTCTCGAGCAAAAGCCTCTTCATTTTTTTCCTCTTCTGTTGCTTCCGGCGGCGGTGGCGGAGGAGAAGCACATCCGAACATAAAGCAGACAAGTACAGAGATAAGAGCAAACCTCAATCGGTACATGCTACTTCCTCTTCGAGTTCTTCTGAGACTTCCATATAAAATGGGCCAAGATCATATCGACACCGATGAGTATGAGCAGGAACGGCCACCAGATCAGTGCAAAGCTGCGTATCCGCTTGTCGATAAAATCGAGGCTGAACGGTAAAAAGACCAGGGAAAGTATGATCAAAGTGATTCCGGGTATGAGAAGCGCGACCCTTGTACCTCCTCTCTTCTTCAATCCATAGAGGGTGATGGATATTCCAATAATACTCATGAAAATCGGCCACACCTCCATGAGTCCTGTACCCGAAAAAAGAGTATTGAGCAGAAGAGAAAAAATGCCGGCCAGAATGAATAAAGAGCTGTAGAACAGGTTCCTCGGAGCGGAACCGCGAAATAAAAAATTGTAAAGAAAAAAAACACCGACGATAATCAGCAGCACAGGCCAGAGCGCTTCGATATTGTTAATATACCCGGTAGTTCTCAACAACAGTACTACTCCAGTAATTAGGATGAGAACACCGAATAAAAACAGAGAGTTAGGAATAAATCGTTTCGGATTCATACAATCTGTTTAGTGTATCAAAACCTCACCAACTTGCCAACTGCACCTCAATTATGTTATTCTGAAGCCATCATGAAACCGGCACGGTCCGCCCGCATAGGATTATTGCTTATCGGTGTTCTTCTCCTTTTTTCAGGCTGCCTCCGCACCAATTCTTATTTCGTAGTCGGAGACCAGGAACAAAAAGAGGAGCTGAAACAGCTGTATAAACTCCTCCAAACAGGCGAAAAAAAACCGGAAAGCAAGTTCATTCTCATTCAGCGGATAACTAAAATTCTGCACACGGTCGGCGAAAACGAAAAATTAAACCTTTTTCTCACCACCTATGTGGAAAAAAACAGCGCCGACCCCTTTAACGGCTATTATCTGCTCGTTGTAGCTCAAAACTATATGGAAGATGAAGCGTATCCGTTTGCAGTTCACTACTTTGAACGAATATTGAAAAACCATTCGGACCTGTTAGTCAGAGATAAATCCGTTCACTATATTTGCCTGCGAAATTTGATCCAGCTCGTCGAAACACCGGAAGTAAAAGTCAATTACTACAAAGACCTTCTTTCGCGGTTTCCGGATGAAATCGATAAAGGCTCTACTTATTATTACCTGGCCAAGACGTACGAAGAACTCGGTGAATGGGACCTCGCCATTCAGGCATACGGTAATTTTCTCAAATATCCTGAATCGCAGATTGCAGGAGTACCCGATGCCAGAATTGAAGCAAAAACAATGGTCGATTACGCCACTTACGACGGAAGAGACTGGACAATGGCCAGCTTGGATGAACTGGTAAAAACGATAAAGTGGGCCATTTACAGGCGTGATGTACAGACTCTCCGCTACTACATGTCGAAAATCAATTTCTTCACAACCTCCTGGGAGGAACAGGAGATAAAATCTGATGATACCTTCGAGTACCACTTAAGCGCTTTTCTCAATTCCCGTATCCGATATACCGAAGAACTGGATAAAGATTCAAATGCTCAGGAAGCGTACCTGAGGACTACAGGCTGGTCATACCGAATAAAAACGTGGTATCTCTATTTTAGAAAGGTCCATTTTCCGGCAGACCCCGAACGACACGGCCGTTGGGAATGGGCGGGAATCTATTTTGGAGAGAAACCGTTTGCCGGAAGTGACGAAATATAGGGGACCCGCGCACAGCGGGCCGGTACCGAACAGAGCAGCACTGTTTCTCCTGTTTCTATCGTTGTTCATACTACATTCTGCGCACACATCAGCCGAATCACTATCGCTGCCCCGGCATCCGCAGCACAGCGCTCTACCCTCTTATCAGCCTCATCGAACCGGCTATCTTCCCGTGCAGCAGGACCTGCCCGGAGCCAAACTGTACTCCCTGGACATACCATCAAACTCGTACACCGACTATTGGATTTCCCACTACACGAAACCGGAAAAATTGGCATGGATAACCCGTTCTCTGCAGCGGGGCGCTGTATATCGTCGGTTTATCCTCGAAAAAATAGAAGAGTACGATGTGCCCAGGGAACTGCTCTATCTTCCCGTAGTGGAATCGGCATATTTCCCCTATGCATTGTCCCGATCTGGTGCAGTCGGGTTGTGGCAGTTTATGAGAAACAGCATCGGACCGTATGACATCGCCATTAACTCGTGGGTCGACGAGCGGCGTGATTTCTGGAAAGCCACTGAAGCGGCCCTGCACAAATTGGAGCTAAACTACTCCCGTCTTGACGACTGGGCTTCGGGTATCGCCGCATACAACTGCGGTCTGACCCGAATGCGGCGAATCGTAGAGGAGAACGGGACCAATGACTATTGGAAACTCCTCGAAATTGGAGTTTTGCCCAGCGAAACAGCCCATTTTGTCCCCAAGCTGCACGCGATAAGTTATATCTGCTCACACAAGATAGAGTATGGACTGCCCATTACCTGGGACAGGGGTACCGAATGGGAACGGATACAGCTCGACCAGGTCGTCGATTTGCGTATTTTGGCTCGGGAAACCGGCGTTTCTCTGTCCCTGCTCGAACAAGGTAATACTGAATTGAATTATTCCATCACTCCTCCTCTTACCGAAGGCTATTTCTTGAAGATTCCCGCCGTTTATACCGAAAAAATAACAGAGGCTCTGAAAGAGGAAGATAGATACGTGAATTACCATATGTATACCATTGAATCGGGTGATACGCTGTATGAACTGGGGGAGTATTACGGAATATCTCCGGATTTGCTGCTCAGGTATAATCCGGGGGTTAAAGCGGCAAGCTTGAGAATAGGCTCTACCCTGATCATCCCGCTCGTAAAGGAGATACCGATGTATCCCGGCAGAAGGAGCGGAGACCGAAGCGGGGGGGATGAACAGGCCGATTACACGGAATCTTACATTGTGCGGGAGGGGGATACTCTCTGGAGCATTTCACGCAGGTATAACACAACTCCGGAGATATTGGCCGCGCAAAACTCGATTCCGCTCCATTTTCCCCTCCAGATAGGTCAAAAATTGCGCGTCCCCCGCTTAAAGATAATCGAATGGGAGAGAAGAAGTGGCAATATCCCTCGATAACCGTTTTTCTCTACTCCGGCAGGTGGCATGCATCCTCCTGATCTTATTCACAGCAGCAGCAGTGTACGGTTATGAGGAGATCACCTATGAGAGTATGGTGGACTGGCAGGAGGGGAGTTATTCTTTGCTCATCGATGTCGACCTGGAAGGAGAAGATCTTTTTCTCCCCGCTATCCGTCACTCCATCGAGCAGGACATTTTTAATACATTACCGAGGATCATGCAGAACGCAATTGGAGATTTGCCGGTTGACTCGACCCATACCGTGCAGGATTATATGAAAGAGAACCCCCTCCTCACCCACGCACTCGAAGAACTCGCTCATAACGGAATTCGGGAGTATAGTCACCTTTCGAAGGACATGACCAGTTTCAAGCTAAAATACCGTTATAACCTGTACCCGGATATTATCTCACTTTTTGTCGAACATACCTATAATTACGATCTCGACCGGCTTCTCGAATACGAACCGACAAATGACTTCTCCGGCCTCGTTATCTATGCCCAAGGAGAATATCCTGTTCACGGTAAAGATATCGAAACCGGCCTGGTCCCCTGTCTGTTTCCGCGCATATACGATGAAAACATGAATCTCATTCTCGAGAAGGGGATGCTCCCTCCGAATGTGTTATATAGGAGAGGATTAGCGGCTTACACCGAAGATCCTAATGAACGGCCGTATCTCGAACGGATAGGGTATACACCGCTGCGCACAATTGCCACAGGAATTTTCGGGATAAACCGTACCGACATTATTATTTCCAATGAAGCAGCCCGGAAACTGCTTGCCTCGCCCCACAACCGTTCAATGCTCCAGGAGGGAAGGATTCTCATCATCTGTGACCTTCCCGAAAACCAATCCGGTTAATTACTGCCTCAAACCTTGTTACAGCGAGAAGCAGCAGAGCGGAGAACGCGGTATT
>CAZKZZ010000020.1:0-4757 GCA_964557375.1 uncultured Spirochaetales bacterium
TCCCCATCGAGAATTTCTGTTCCGACAGTTGGAGTCTTATTTATCGTTGGTTCGATAGGGGCATCAATATCGAGGGATGTGTACCAGATCGAATCCGGCCCCGGAAGTGTCGACGGCGTAAACTGTGGTATATAGATAAGCTCGAACACCGTCGGTCCGAGATACATATCGGCCTTTGCCGCGAGTACACCCAGGCGAAGCTCACGAAAGTCCGGGATGAGAAAGTTTGTAAGGTCTTTTGGGCTGATGATGTCGGTGATCGCGAGACCGTCCGACTTTCCCCAGATGATAATCTGTTTCCCGACGCGTAGGTCCAGCAGATTGGAGTACACATCGATATACCCTTCGCGTAAATCGATCGTCGGTTTTGTATTCGGGGATATCTCGAAGTAGGGGTTGATGAGGAGACCCACATCGCCACCCCGATATCCAAGATCCACCTCCGCCGTAAGAGCATTACGTACAATCTCCGTATCTTCCAGCGTGGCCCCGAGTTGGTGACGGAGGTATCCGTTGAGCGTCGGCCCTTCGGCCGGAACCGAGACGGTGACGGAGAGCAGGAAACCGACGGTGAACAGAAGCGCTATGATTCGTTTCATCGGATCCCCCTTTTCATTGTTCGTTCGGTGAAGTTGTTCTCCGAAAGCCCTGTGTTAAACTGGAAGTCGGAGAGTTCCATCGTGGTAGAGTGATCGGATTTTATCGTGGTCATGGTCATGCGGCGTATTGTCCAGAATCCGTCTATCTGCTGGTAATCGTCAACCTCAAGTGTCTTCACATGTTTCCCGGACGAGTCGTAGAACTCTCGTTTCAGTCCGAGCCAAATATCTTCGGCGATCCACGATATTGTTTTACCGTAGGAAGATGAACCTTTCTTCGGTACACTCTCCACTACGTAGACTGTTCGACCTCCTCTTGTCTCGGTATCGATGATACGGTGTGTATCCAGATTCGGATGTCGTTCACCAAGGTCCTCGTAGGTGAAATCCGATCCCATGAAATTGTCGTTCTTCTTCTCCGCGGAGATGCGTCTCACTCGCCGGAGAGCCGGCAGGTAGATCCACTGATCATCCGGTTTGGACGGGTCATCATAACTCCAATTCATAAAGGCGGTATCGCGCACATCGGCCGGCGCAGTGAAAAAGAGAATCTTCTTTTCAACTCCGTTAAATTGCGCCACGTACTGACGAACGCTTCGGACCCGTTGGTCGCCTCGCGCGTTCTCAAGCGTCATCGTAAGGGAACCTTGGGTATCGTCCGGTTGCGGACGTTCATAAACATTACTCATCACTTCGAATCCTGACGGGTTCGACTGAGCAAATCCCAAACCTGCTGCCACTACAAGAAGCAGTGCTGCAGTTAAAAAATTGATATTATACTTATGCATGTGTTTCCTCCTCCTCAATCGTATTGAGGTGTATTTTGTTAGGTTTTGTTTTTCCGAATCGGTTGCTGCGATAAAGCAACAGTAAGAGCACCGTAGCTGTCCCTAGAAAGCTCACAACCATATTGAGCGCAACAAGTCCTCCTACCTGTCGGTTAGGCGGAAAGACGGAGAAGAGCAGCACCGCGAATCCCGCGGCTACAACAAGCGCATTGAACATGATCGCCCGCCCGCTATGGTGCATGGTCAATATAGCCGCTTTGCGCCGATCGCCGTATTCCGTTATATACTCCTTGTAGCGCTCGATCATATGAATTGCATAATCAATGCCTATGCCCACGGCAATGCTCGATATAAGCGCTGTCGAACTGCTCAAAGGAATACCGAGGAACCCCATAACTCCGAAGTTGAGTACCGCGGTGATCGCGATCGGGACTGCACCGATCAAACCGATGATGACATTTCGGAACATAATGGAGAGAAGTACGACGACGATCACAAGTGAAATTATAAGACTTTTAATCTGTCCTTCGAGGATGAGCTCGGAGAAGACGAGCGCTCGATAACCGGACCCGGCATAGTGCAGCGAAATACCGTAGTCGGTAAACTCATCGCGGTACGTATCACTTGCGGCTATCACGGCGGAGAGGGTCTGCGAGCTGTCATCTTTGAGCTGAACAGTGAGGTTCGCTCGCCGGTACTCGTAGTCGATGACCTGCTCGAGGCTGTCCGGATCAGCAGACATCTCGTAGAGAAGAAGGTACTGAGCGATGAGCTCTTGCGAGTCGGGCACCGCATAATAAGCCGCCGCGTCTTCGTGCATAACCTGGTGCATCCGTTTGATGAAGTCGGTCAGAGCAAAACTATCTCCTACCATCGGGTCTGTCTCGAGCTCATCCTGAAGCCGAGCCATACTGGAGAGAACTCTCGGTTTTTTGAAAGCATCCGGATCATCCGCTTCCAGGACGATATTGAGGGTGGATGTCCCGGCAAAATGTTTGTTCACGAAACTGTCGGTACGCACGATCTCCGATTCTTTAGGAAAGTTTGAAAGAAAGCTTGAATCGATCCAGACTCGAGGGATCGCGATCAGGCCAACAGCGACAATAACGGCTGTCGCAGTAACCACTATCTTCCATCGACGGATGAGTACATCGACGATGCGCTCTGCAAGTTGTGTGTGCGGGGTTTCGGACGGTTTTGATCTACGTAAAATTCGACGCGGTGCTTTGACCCCAAAGAGCATAAAGCTCGACGGAATGAGCGCCAGCGAGAGAATCATTGCCGAAAAGACGCCGAAGGCAGTGAACAACCCGAAATAGCGCACCGGGAGCACCGCCGAACTCAGGAGCGAGAGAAATCCGACGGCCGTTGTGATCGCGGCCATGACAACAGGCCGTGTGATCGTGGCAATGGCATGGTCTGCAAGGTGGCGAGTTGTTGCCTGAGGATGTTCTTCCAGATATACCGTTGCGCTGTTGAAAACGTGGATTGAATAGGCTACCCCGATTGCCACTAGCATTACCGGGATCATTGTTGAGACCGCATAGACAGGAATACCGAGCATCGCCATAAGCCCGAAAGTCCAGATCACACTCATACCGACGACGAACATGCTGAGAATCATGTTTCGGACACTGCGTAGGACAAGCAGCAAGACAAGTGCAATCACAACAAGTACGATCGGTCCCATCCTCGCCATGTCGGCAGGACCAAGCTCAGCGAGCGCGCCTTCGACAATCGGACGTCCCGCCACATAGATCTCTTCAGGTCCCTCGTAATCGGTTACAAGGTTTCGAATGTCGTCGTACATGCTAACGGAAAAACCTTCCTCGGCCGGACGGGCAATAATGAGGGCGGTTGTCCCGTCTTCAGAGACGAGCCTGCCGTGAATCATCGGATTATTACGGATCGCCTCCGCAAGACGGGTAAGTTCTTCCTCAGTCGATGGAATAGAATCGATAAATGGCCTGACCTCGAGTCCCCATTCGCTTGCCGAGATGTTGTCCGCCGTTGCAAGCGACGTTACATCATCCGCCTCGATCCCTTCGAGTTCACCAAGCGCCTTATCGAGTGCTCTGATTTTCTCAAGAGTCTCCGAGCGGTAAATTCCATCCGGATTATAGACCGCAACAAGGACACCGTCTGCGATATTGAACCACTCTTCCGCCTGTCGAGCGTAAACAAACGCCGGGTGATCGTTTGGCATGTATTCATCGAGATCAGTCTCGATGCGGAATCCTTTTACAGCAGCCGCCCCGAAAATAACAGTAATTACGACAACAATCAGAACGGTGAGAATAGGAAAGCGGCTTACTCTGTTGAAGAAAGTCTTCATATAAATACCTCAATAATAAAAATAAGCTAACGTTAGCTAACATTCATAAAAAAAAACATCGGATCATTAATCTGTACCCGCCGGTCCTATCGGTCTTTGGTTGCAAGGGTCATGAACGCATGAACAAGATTCATGCCCTCACGTTCAAGATCGAACGAGTGGCCGCCGATATGCCAGCGGCGGACAAGCAGGCGAACCGCACCTATGAGCATCGTCGCAAGTTCGCTCGGTAACACAACGGAGCAGAGCTCACCTGCATCTTGAGCGCGCTTTACTAGACGTTCGACCCCAATTTGCGTGTGGTCCATCAGGCTCCGGACTCGCTGCACAAGTGCTTCTTCGTTAAGAAAGAACTCATCGGCAAAAATGACGGCTGAGAGGTCCGGCGCTGAGGATAGGCGTACGAAAAGCGTATGAAAGTGGTACTCAAGGTCGTTACGGGCTCCTCGTGCCCGGGCGGTCTCCGTACTCATAGCATCGGCGTTACCGTCGCCGACCGACCGATTTGAAAGCTCGAGCCGGCTGAGAGTCTCATGCTCGAGAACATCGAGCACACCGAGTAGTATGTCGGTTTTACTGGCAAAATGTCGGTAAATAGCCGGGTCGGAAATACCGATTTCACGTGAGAGGTTGCGCATCGTGAGTTCCTGTATCCCTTTACGAGCAATGAGCGCAATCGAATGTTCAATGATCTCTTTCTGTCGTGCTGTAACTGTTCCCATGTTTTTTCTCTCGTAAGCGAACGTTCGCTTACTTTCTAAAGTTAGCAGTTTACCACCTATACGTCAAGCGAATTATTATTTTTTCGTAATAGTCACAGCAGTATCACCCCACATACTGCTTGATCAGCCGGATCAGCTTGTCCGTTTCCACCGGTTTGTTGATAAACTCTTCGGCCTTGATGTCCTCTTTGGCGAAATCGAACGCGTATTCGCGGTTTATGGCTGTAAGGGCGAATATGGGAAGATCGGGATACTTCTCTTTTATCTCTGTAGCTGCCTCGAACCCTCTGGTCTTCTTTTCCGGGAACATAAT
>CAZKZZ010000020.1:4857-37222 GCA_964557375.1 uncultured Spirochaetales bacterium
TTTCGAAAAGGTCAACATTGTAATCGATCGCGTCTTTCAGCTTAAGCGTGTGCAGAGTGTACTGAACATCCTCTTCCGTTTTCATGTAGGCAAAATCGATCATCTCGTCGATCATGGTAAGCAGGTTTTCGGTCCTCCGGTTCGCTTTCCCGAGCATTTCTTCTGTTTTCGGTTTTATCTCTCCGGTTATCCCTTTCATGATCATCTCATGATACCCTTTGAGGGCCGCAAGCGGGCCTCTGAGCTCATGGGTCACCTGGAGGATGAAGTTGGATTTGATCTTATCGAGACTCTTGTACCGGTCCAGTTCGACCTCAACAGCCTTGCCCCGTTCTTCGATCCTGTTTTTTATACTGGTGATGAGGTAGGCGGAGATGATAATGGTCGTACTCAAAACAAACGTCCGCAGAAAGATCAGTTCGTTGTAACTCTGCAGTGAGGTTTCGGTCCGCAGTGTGAAAAGCGGAAGCACCGAGGTGTATTGAAGCAGGGATACAGTGATGAAAAGCAGGACCAGAATCCCACCGTACGTGAGCACCACGGTTTGTGGAAAAATAAACGAGGTCAGCATGATGTGGAACACGAAATAATATGAAAAGGGGTTTTCTAAAAAGCCGGTAAAGTATACCAGCAGAAACAGAAGGATATAATCACAGATTATCTGGATGTGGAACAGACTGCTCAGCTCACCTCGCGAAAGGTTTTTCTTTTTTACAGCAGTATAATAAATGGTAAAACCTGCATTGAGGAGGATGAGTAGTATCGTCAAAAGATAGAGCACGCGAAACGGAAGAGAAAAATCGAAAAAAAGATGGACCACAGCGAGTGCACCCAGCACACCGAGGCAGGCGATCCACCTGAGTGTTATAAACCAGGCGATGACATTGTTCAGGTCGGCATATTCAGTTGAACTGAGTTTCGACTGGGGGGACACTTACGATACCGGATTATAGTTTTGCATCAATCGTTTGATTTCATTGATCTGCTTTTCTTTGAATGAAACGAGAGAAGAAAACAGCTCCTTCTGGTTTTCGGTCTGAATGGATTCTAAGATAGCGGCATAGAAATCCTTCAACTTTTCTTCAAAGGTCAGAAGTTGATCAAAAATCTCTTTAGGAGTGGAATTCTTTGTAATCGATTTGCGGGGCAGCATGTCTCTGTCTCTGTGAGAAGGGGCGTATTTGAGCCATTCCGACATACCGTGTTTCTCCACATCGACATGTTCGAGTACTTCCAGTTTCTTGACCAAGTTGTCCCGCAAAACGGAAACAACTTTCTTAGATTCTTCGTCTTTTAACCCGAATTCTGCAACATCGTAGAGGTCCTTGAGCTCTTTTTCCCAGGAGACTGCTTTCTTTACTAATTCATTTAATTCCTTGTAAGATGCCATGCCATCACCTTTATTGTCGAAGATCTTATTTCGTTTCAGCTTACGATTTTACTCAAAATTACCATAGATTGACAACCCTGCAATCTGACATATAAGATAAGATACACCATGGCGGGCAGTAACCAAAATACATCCGGAGAAAAACCGGAACAGAAACAGCAGCAGCAACAACAGGACCGGGGGCAGGATTACCTGCGTGTTCTTTCTCATCAGCTGAAAACTCCGATCAATGCAATCCAGTCTCTGCTTCGCACCGTAACGGACGGTTATACAGGAGAGACGAACGCCCAGACGCGGCAGGTAATCGAGAAGGCCGTGGGCAGGGCCGCCGAAGCCCGAGAGCTCATTACCGACCTGCTCGATTATCAGCTCTACTCGCAGCAGCAGAAAGCGGCGGCTGAAGAGTACGATATTGTTCCTCTGTTAAACGAACTGGTTAAAAACTATTCTGAAGCGGCATCTGAAAAAGATGTCTCTCTGCATGCGGATTTACCCCTCCGCAATAGTGTCATCCTCACCGGCGACAGCAGGGGGATGAACCAGGCGATGCGGAACCTCATCGAAAATGCAGTCAAGTATACACCGGAGAGGGGAAGTGTGACGGTCAGGTTAAAACTGGCTGATGAAGACCGGCAGTGCCGGCTTCGGATCAGTGATACCGGATACGGCATCCCCGAGGATGAACTGGAGAGCATTTTCGAGCCTTTCTATAGATCGATAAAACACAAATCCAATATTACCGGGACAGGGCTGGGCCTCCCCATAGCCAAAAAAATCGTGGAAAACCATGGAGGGACAATTTCGGTCACTTCCCAGGAGAACAGCGGTACAGCCTTTGATATCGTCCTTCCGGTGACAGACGTAAAGAAAAGTGATGAGCCCGCGGTCGAACGGAAACAGGTCCTCATCATCGGCGGGGTAACAGCAGGCCCGAAAGTAGCGGCACGGCTCCGCCGCCTGGATGAAGACCTGGACATCACCATCATCGAGCGGAGCGATTTCCTCTCTTATTCAGGATGCGGTCTTCCCGCCTATATAAACGGAAAAGTGCGCACTGCAAAAGAGCTGATGTCGACGGCTGACGCAACGGTGCGGGATATCGATTATTTTGAATCGATAAAAAACATCTCCATATTAAATGACACCCTGGCCCTCTCTATCGACCGCAACAAAAAACAGGTATCGATAAAGGATTTGACTAACGACTCGATATCCGACCTTCCCTACGACTACCTCGTGCTCGCTACCGGTACCCGGCCCCTCGTCCCTGAAATCCCCGGTATCGATGAGGAGAATATTTACTCGCTCTACAGTCTCGAGGACGCGGAGGCGATCAAAAAGGCGTTCTCCAAAGGGAACGCGCAGGATGTGTATATCATCGGCGGCGGGCTTATCGGAGTATCCATCGCGGAATCGCTTATCGAAACGGGGAAGCGGGTAACAATTCTGGAAAAGAAGCAGTATATCCTTATCCAGCTCATGGACCGCGACATCGCGGAACGAATCGAGCGGGTGCTTACCGGAAAAGGCATTAAAATCGTCACCGGGGTGAACATCGAACGAATTCAACAGGGAAATAAATCCCTCGCTATTATCACTGGTGAAGGGTCCTACCAGGCCGATATCATCATAGTCTCTACGGGTGTAAAACCGAACGTCGCACTGGCGGAACAGGCGGGCCTTACCATTGGTCCTTCAGGAGGTATACAGGTCGATAAACACCTCCTCACCTCTGATGAGAGTATCTACGCAATCGGTGATTGCGCGGAGAGCATGAATCTCATAACAGAGCGTCCCGAGTATTGGCCCCTGGGTTCCATTTCGACCAAGATGGGGAGAATCGTCGCTGATAATATAGCGGGGAATAAGGCGGAGTTTCACGGTTCTCTCGGTACGGCACTCTTCAAGGTGGTGGATGTCAATGTTGCCCGCACCGGTTTGACCGAACGGGACGCCTGGAAGGCGGGAATCGAGACGGAAACAGCAGTGGTCACCGGGTTCGATCGCGCCCACTATTACGGACAGGCAGAAATTGTCGTGGTAAAGATCGTTGCAGAAAAGGAAAGCCGGCGGATAATCGGGGCCCAGATGTACGGAAAAGGCGAGGTTAGCGGGCGGATCGGCATCATTGCCGGGTCCATCATGCAGGGATTGAGTCTGGAAGCGTTCTTCACTCAGGATTTAGGCTACTATCCTGCTTTCAACAGCCCCATCGACATCGTTCAGACTGCAGCTCTGGTCTTGAAGAATAAGATGGACAAGCTGGTGAGAATGATCGGGGCAGATGATTTTAACCGGGGCCGTGACGAGATAGACGGAATAATCAGTGTCTGTCCCCTCTCGGCATATCAAAACTTCATGATTCCGGACAGTATAAACGTCCCTCTCGAGAACCTTCGGTTTTCCCAAATCCCGTTTGATAAAAAAGACAAGATCGTCCTCTACAGTCGCACGTCCTCCGGGGCGTATATGGCGTATCGGTATTTGGTTTCAAAAGGGTACACAAATCTATTTGTTCTCGAGGGTGGGTTCGAGTTCTGGAACCGATAATACGGGTCAGCAGGCGTATTTGCCCACAACCGATTGAAAAAAAATGTATAAAATAGTATAATTCTCAATAGATGTTTTAGATATATAAGAAATTTTAATTTTTTTTATAGCAAAATATTGAATTTTTCCTAGTAGTGCATAAAATTGATAAGTACACATGTACTCGGAATAAGAGGACCCGATTATGGGATCACAAGATAATAGTATACCTGAAGAACTAATTTCACCGGAGATGATCGACAGCTTTATCTCCGAGACAAACGACCTTCTCGACAATGTTGAAGATAATCTATTGGAGATGGAGAAGGACCCTTCGCAGTCGGCAGATCTCATCAACGATGCGTTTCGTGCCGTTCATACGGTAAAAGGGAATGCAGGTTTTTTCGGCTTTGCCGATATCGAACAGTCCTGTATGGACATCGAATCGGTAATGGACGATGTCCGCAAAGGGAAAAAAGAGGCGACGAATAATCTCATCACCACCTTGTTGGAGAGTGTCGATTCAGTGCGGGGGCTGCTGAAAACGGTCGGAATGAAGGGGGCGGAAGCTGCTCCCGGAGAGGAGACCACTCCCCCCGCCGAGGCGGCCGGTGAAGGACCCTCTCCCGCAGAGACCTCGGAGAGGCCCGACACGGACCGGCAAGAGGGCAGTGAACAGCATGCCGAGCAGGGTAAGTCAGAGCCGGTTTCCGCCTCCGAAGTAGAGGTAGCTGAAACACCGGCGGTCGATTTTATCGAAGATGTAGAAGTGGAGACCGACTCCGACTACAAACCGCTCGGTGATGTTCTCATCGAAATGGGGGCGACCACTCGGGACAAAATCGACCACGCCCTGGACGAGCAGCAGAAAAAGCTGGGTGAAATCCTCGTAGAGAAAGGGGTTGCCCAAAAAGAAGTTGTCGATAAGGCGCTGCAGGAGCAGGCGAAGTATCAGGCGGAAGCTAAAGAGTCTACATATGCCGTCAAACGGAAAGATATCAGGGTTGACATGTCGAAGCTCGACAGGCTCTTTGATCTCATGGGGGAGCTCATCACTGCTGAGGCTATGGTAGTCTCCCATCCGGAGTTGGAAGGGCTCGATATAGAAAACTTCCATAAAGCAGCCGATGAGATGTCCAAGATTACACGGTCAATGCAGGAAATCACTATGGGCATCCGAATGATTCCTCTAGAGGGGCTGTTCAATAAGATGCGCCGGCTCGTGCGTGACCTTGCCCGAAAATTCGATAAAAAAATCAACCTCTCGATCAGCGGGCAGGACACCGAAATGGACAGAAATGTAATCGAAGAGATATCCGATCCGCTGGTCCACATCATCAGGAACTCTATCGACCACGGCATTGAAGCCCGGGAGCAGCGTGAAGCTGCGGGAAAATCCCCGGAAGGAAATATCGGACTGGATGCCAAGTATGAAGGCAATGAGATCTGGATTACCGTCTCCGATGATGGCGGCGGACTGCACCGGGACAAAATTCTGGCTAAAGCGGAAAAAAACAATTTACTCACCGGAAATCCGGATGAGATGAGTGATTCGGATGTGTGGCAGCTTATTTTTGAACCCGGCTTTTCAACGGCGGACCAGGTTTCCGAGATCTCCGGACGCGGTGTAGGGATGGATGTGGTTCGGCGCAACATCGAAAAATTACGCGGTAAAATCGACATTGTAAGCACCCAGGGAAAAGGGACCAATATGATTCTCAAGATACCGTTGACCCTGGCAATCATAGACGGTATAAACTTTCAGGTCGGAAATATGCAGTATTCTGTCCCTATCAGCGACATCGTCGAGTTTCAGAAGGTCACCGAAGATCAGGTTACCCGTACGAGCACTGAACAGGAAGTCCTCCGCCTGCGCGAAGAGATAATTCCGATAATCAAACTGCATCAATTTTTTGATATCGAAACAGAGAAAAAGAAGGTATCGGATGGACTTATCATTATTGCACATGGAAGAGGCAAAAAAATAGCTATTCTGGTAGATGATATTATTGGAAATCGCCAGCTTGTTATCAAACCGCTGCCGGAATATATGGCAGGTATGCGGGCTGTTTCCGGGTGCAGTATTATGGGCAATGGTGAGGTGACTCTGATTCTTGATATCGGGTCCCTTATTCGAGAGGAGCTTGATTAGAAAACGATGGAAACAAACCAGTATACTCCCGAAAAGCAGGAGTATTCCTTTAACGGGATCATTCAGATTGATGACAGCGAGTTCCGCCTCATCTCAGCATTGGTTTATGAAAAGTTCGGCATAAATCTGACCGACAAGAAAAAAGCGCTGGTCCGGGGAAGGCTCAATAAGCTCATACGGGGGCTCGGTTTCACTTCGTTCCAGCAGTATTACGATTCGATCTTAGAGGATAAAACGGGCAGATCTCTGCTCGACCTGGTCGATAAGATTTCTACAAACCACTCCTATTTCTTCAGAGAAAACGAACATTTCGATTTTCTCGAAACCGTTGTTCTCCCCAAGATCGAACAGCAATTAAAAAGTGAAAACAGCAATGATATCCGTCTCTGGTGTGCCGGGTGCGCTGCAGGAGAGGAGCCGTACACACTGGCGATGGTCCTGTTGGAACACTTCGGTGCTTCCTTTTTTTATGGACGCCCGGGTGTGCTGGCAACCGATATTTCACTCTCCGCACTGAGTCAGGCGGCGGAAGGCGTGTACACTCCCGACCGTGTTCAGGCTGTTCCCCACTATTACAAGAGCAAATATTTTACTCAAACCGCGGACGGTTTGTTCAAAATCAAAAATGATCTCAAAAAACTGATCCTTTTTAAGCGGCTCAATTTGATGCGTCCGGATTTTCCGTTTAAAGGGAAATTCCATGTTATTTTCTGCAGAAATGTGATGATATATTTTGACGGAACAACCAAGATGGACCTCGTTTCGAAATTTCACAAGGTTTTGTTCGATGACGGGTATCTGTTCATCGGCCATTCCGAATCTTTAGGAAGGGGGTCCGGCCTTTTTCAGTATATCCAGCCTGCGGTATACAGCAGAATAAATGGGGTGTGATGTATGAACGAGAAGACAAACGGCAAGATTAAGGTGCTTGTAGTTGATGATTCAGCATTGGCACGAAACATTCTCACAAAGGGGCTGGGAAACGATCCGGAGATCGACGTAATCGGCGCCGCTCCCAATGTCTATATTGCCAGGGACAAGATTGTCATGAAAAAGCCGGATGTTATTACCCTCGATGTCGAGATGCCCCGCATGGACGGAGTGGAGTTTTTAAAACGGCTCATGCCCCAGTATCCGCTCCCCGTGGTCATGGTTTCCGCTCTTACAGCACCGGGGGCGAGTATTACCCTCGATGCGCTCGAGCACGGAGCAGTGGATTTTGTACTCAAACCTTCTTCCAGTTTTGGTTCGGGACTCGAAGAGATGATAGAAGACCTTCGCGCCAAGGTGAAGACCGCGGCCGGGGTGGACGTCTCACATTGGAAGAATGCCAAAAAAAGACCCGCAGTAAAACGCACCCCCCTTCCGAAAGTGCTTATGGGTACGACCGACAAAGTGGTCGCAATCGGTGCTTCGACCGGGGGGACCAATGCTATCCGCGAGGTCGTGACCCAATTCCCCGCGGATATGCCGGGGACGGTAATCGTGCAGCACATGCCTCCGAAGTTTACCCAGATGTTTGCCGATAAGCTGAACGAAATATCCAATGTCGAGGTGCGGGAGGCAAAAGGCGGAGATAGGGTCGTAACCGGTACGGTGCTGATAGCACCCGGAGGATATCACATGGAGGTTGTCCGTTCCGGCGGTACCTATCTGGTAAAGTGTTACGAAGGTGAAAAAGTTAACGGACATTGTCCTTCGGTTGAAGTGTTGTTCAATTCGGTTGCGAAAAACGTCGGTCCAAACTCGATTGGTGTCATTCTCACAGGCATGGGGAGAGACGGATCGGAGGCGCTTCTCGAAATGAAGAACGCGGGTGCGCGCACATTTGCTCAGGATGAAAAGACATCAATTGTATTCGGAATGCCGGGAGAGGCTTGGAAAATCGGTGCCGCTGAAAAACTGGTAAGTCTTACCGACATTCCGGCCACCATTATCGGCGCGTTAAAGGACATAAAATGATTAGAACAGATGTCGGGATAGGCGAGTTCAAAGTATCGAATAGTCAGAGTGACACGTTGAAAACATATGCTCTCGGCTCCTGTGTGGCGGTGATTGTGTATGATAAAGTGGAAAAAGTGGCGGGGCTTATCCATATTGCCCTGCCGGATTCGAGTGTCAATCCGAAGAAAGCGGAAACACGCCCCGGGTTCTTTGCTGATACCGGACTGCCGCTCTTTCTCAAAGAATTCAAAAAGAAGGGGGCTTCACGGGCAAACTCGTGGATCAAAATTGCAGGAGGTTCCAATATCATGGATGAAGAGAAAACTTTCGATATCGGCCGGCGGAATGCCATTGCAGTAAAACGGTACTTATGGAAAAATGGACTCGGTGTAATCAAAGAAGATACCGGCGGAAATATCAGCAGAACGGTTTCGATATCGGTGGCTACAGGAGAAGTAATTATTTCCAATTCAAAAGAAAAGTGGACCTTATAGGAAATACGGGAGGATCTATGGATTTCAAGGAAGTTTTGATTGTTGATGATTCAGCAACATCACGAATGATCATTAAACGTTGTTTCGATATAGCCGGGTTTCATGATGTAACGTATCACGAAGCCGAGGACGGTCTAAAAGCAATTACTTTTCTCGAAGAGAACGATGTAGATCTTGTACTGACCGATTTAAAAATGCCGAAGATGGACGGGAATACATTTTTGAAGAAGATGCGGAAAAAGGAGAAAACCAAGGATGTTCCCGTTATTGTTATTTCGAGCATGGGCAATGATGTCCTCGAAAGTCAATTAGTCGAATCGGGAGTAATGGCCATTATACGAAAACCGCTTTCGCCGGCAAAAATCCTCGAAGTATTAGGAGAGGGAGATGAGTTCTGACGATATGAACAACATTAAAGAAGCATTAAAACAAGCGGTTGAAATGACATTTATGAATATGGCCTTTGTCGATGTTATGGAGGCGGAAGAACCCTCCGAAGTAAATTTCAGTCATATTATCCATATCAGTTTTTCCAGTCCGGTAGAAGGAGGCATGATTCTCTTTCTTCCCACAGCGTGTAAGAAAATGATTGCCGAAAATATTCACGGAAGCAACTGGGAGTCACTATCGACTGATGAAATAGATGACTGCCTGCTCGAACTGCTCAATGTCCTGGCAGGAAATTTTCTCAACATTCACTACGGCAAGGAAGTGGGGCACAATATGACCTTTCCCCAGTTGCTGTTCGATGAGTCGGAAGTACCTAAGCACGGCGACTACCGGGACTATTTTTTTGACGCGGAAGGTGTTCCTTTCAAAATAGGGTTGTGGATTACCGGCTAGAGTCAGAGCATGAAAAAATATCCTATCAATACCGAGAAAGCGAAAATGATCGCTGATAACGATATTGATTTAATTGGAGAACTCTTAGAGGTATTTCTCTCCCATCATAATGAGCAGCTGGCTGCCATCAAAGAGGCGGTAAAGACGAAAGACGGGCAAAGTCTTCGGTATGCTGCTCATCAGATCAAAGGGGCATTACGAAATTTCGGCGCCGAAACCGCGGAGGAGATTGCGTATGAGCTCGAAAAACGCGGCAAAGGGAATGATCTGCACTGTGTTGATGAAAAAGTAAAAAAATTGGAACAAGAATTGGGCGTTCTCGCGGATTATTATTATAATAATGATTGGGAGAAAGATTTTATTGAGGAGGAGTAAAAATGAGTAACCGTAAAGCTCTTGTCATCGATGACGGCGCTATGAATAGAAGTTTTATCAAAACCTTTCTCACAACAAAAGGATTTGAGGTAGATACCGGCGAAGACGGACTAATCGGTTTGGATAAAGCCAAACAAGGTTCGTTCGATCTGATTTTTACGGATATTGAAATGCCGAACATGAACGGTCTCGAGTTCCTGAAAAACGTGAAACGTATCGATGCTTACAAAACTGTACCGATTGTTGTCCTTAGTACGGTAGATAAGCCGGAAGTTATCGAACGGGCTAAGAAGATGGGCGCGGTCTACTATATGGTAAAACCGTTTAACGAAGAAAAAATGGCGGAAGCACTGAAAGCGGCGGGAATGGATTAAGCGTATGTCAGGTCAGGATTCCGGCGAATTAACAGATATCCTGGAAACGTTGGAAAATCTCGAACAGAGTGTAATGCAGTATGAAGATTCTCTCAATGAAGGGGACGAGGACTCTTCGATTATTCATATTATTTTCCGGTATGCTCATAATTTAAAAAGTGCTCTGGCTATGGCGCATAAGGAATACAGTTCCGAGCTTATTCATGCTGTCGAGAGCGAGTTCGATCTGATCCGCAGCGGAAAAGCTGCGGCGAATACAGAAGTAATTGATAAGACATTTGCTTCTATAGACCTCATCAAGGAAAATCTCTATCAAGAAACCGAAGATGAGGAAGCGTTGAAAGCTCTGCAGGAACAGGTAGAAGAGCTGCAGGAAACGACAAAAGATGAGGGATTGGCCGGTATCAGGTTCCCGCTGACTGCGGAGGCGGAGAAACTTCTCAAAGAGGCTGAAGATAAAAAATACACCGTGTATCAGATAGAGAAATTGATAAACTCGGATATTGATCCTGAAAGTCTCGCGGCACTTCCGATCTATGAGGATATCAAAGAGATCGGGTTCCATATTATAACGCATCCCCCTTTCGATCAAATCGACAAGAATGCTGAAGAGGCGGTATTAAAAATCCTGTTTGCCAGCGAAAAAGGTGCTGATGAATTATTTTACGATATATTCGATCCATTCCGTGAAGTCGATATAAAAAACCGCACGGGTGGTGCAGCACCGGATAAGGTCCCTTCAACTAAAACAACAACTGTCGAGACCCGCAGCCCTTCCTCGACAGAGAAGCAAAAAACTGTAAGCAGTGATAAAAAACCGGGGGAGTTCACTATCCTCATCGTAGAGGATGATTTTACGACCCGGCATTTGGAAGAATCTATTATGCGGGAGTTCGGTGAGTGTGAAGTGGCGGTCTCCGGGGACGAGGCGGTCCGGGCGTTTGAATCCCGTTTGATCAACAATGAACCGTACGATCTTATTCTTCTCGATATCCTTATTCCCAATATGGACGGACACGCTGTATTGGAGAGGATCCGGGACTTTGAGGAGGAGAAAGGCATAAGGGGATTCGACAGAACAAAAGTTGTTGT
The DNA here is from genome assembly GCA_964557375.1 of uncultured Spirochaetales bacterium. Taxonomy (GTDB): domain Bacteria; phylum Spirochaetota; class Spirochaetia; order SPDA01; family CAZJBZ01; genus CAZKZZ01. The sequence continues at coordinate 16,051 of CAZKZZ010000020.1, forward strand.
CGTTTCCAACCTTAAAGATATGGAGAACATAACCAAATCTTTCCGGGGACAATCCGATTCCTACATCGTGAAACCGGTTACCAAGAATAAAATCACAAGAGAATTGAAGCGACTCAAACTGCTTGCATAGCGTACGCGCTATGAGTGGATGGTAATTTCTGAATAAATTGGGAATGCGGTGAAACAGGAGCATCTGTTTTTACAAGTATTGGACTCTCTTCCTGTCGCAGTTATTCTCATTAAAACAGATTTGTGTATAATCGAGTACATCAACGAGGCCGCCTGCACCATTACCGGTGTATCCGCTGAAGAAGTCGTGGGGAAACCGTGCGGGGGTATCGTCTGCGGTAGACTGCGGGGTAGTTGTCCGGTCAAAACAAAGGAGGGGGTGTTTACCAATCGGGAACAGCACCTGCACAGCAAGGAAGGCCGGATTGTACCCATAAGCCGGTCAGTCCAAATTATTACTATTGATGATACGGAATTCGTCCTAGAACTTTTTATCGATCAATCGGAATTAAAGAGTTCACAATCAGCACTCCTGCGAAGGGACACCATGCTCGATAGTCTGGCAGAGTCTATGAATCTCCTGCTCGGCGGGTTGGAAGCCTTCGAAACTGCTATGAACAGGTCATTGGGAGTATTGGGAACTGGATTGGGGGTGGACATCGGATTCGTGTTTCAGTTCAGCTCTTCTTTTGGGAAAGAGCGGTTTTCTCCAGCTGTAAGATATGTGTGGCAGCGGGATGATTATGGAGATGTCTCCGTCTCTCCCGGTCGAGGAGGCGGAACTGCCGGCGGTAATACTCTCGATCAGGACAGCTCATTTGCGAGATGGATAACGCAGGTAAAAAAAGGCGATGCTGTATGCGGGAGCTCGACCGAGCTCGGCCCGGAGGAACAAAATCATTTTGAACAGTTCGGTATTTCCTCCTTTTTCTGTGTGCCCCTCACTGTTTCAGATTCAGCCTGGGGCGGATTGGGTTTCGCGACCGAAAGCAGCGATTACCTCTGGGATGATGCGGTAAAGACTGTTATTCATTCAGCAGCTGAGAGTTATAGCGCCGCATTGGCCCTGAAAATAAGCCGGGACCGGGAAGGGGAAGAAGCGAGAAGGGCGGAAAAACTGGCCGTAAAAGCGGACACGGCCAACAGGTCGAAAAGCCGGTTTCTGGCCAGCATGTCCCACGAAATAAGAACACCTCTCAATGGACTGCTCGGGTTTCTCGATCTGCTCTACGATACCGAGCTGAATGAAGAACAGGAAGAGTATCTCGAAGATGCACGCATATCCGCGCAGTCGCTGAGGTTTCTCATTAACGACATCCTCGATTTTTCAAAAATTGAGGCTGGTAAAATCGATCTCGAGCAGATTTCCTTTAGTCCGGCAGAAGTAATGGAAGAGGTAGCAATAACACTTCAACCGTCGTCGGAAGGAAAAAATAACGATCTGACCGTCTACATTCCGGGTGATGTGCCTTCTGCCGTTATTGGTGATCCCGGCAGGTTCCGTCAGATTCTCATGAACCTGGCAGGAAACGCGGTAAAGTTTACGAATAACGGGACCGTCCAGTTGTATGTTGAAAAAACTCATGAAAACAATAACACAATCACCCTCACAATCCATATCAAAGACACCGGTATCGGTATAGACGAAAAACAAAAACAAAAGTTGTTCGACCCTTTTACTCAAGCCCAGAGCTCAAACACGAGGGAGTATGGAGGTACAGGTTTGGGGCTTGCAATCTCTAAGAGCCTCGTCGATGTTATGGGGGGCAGTATCTGGTTCGAGAGTACACCGGGAGAAGGTACACACTTTCAATTCTCCCTCCCGTTCAATAAAGGAAAGGCATCTAAGGCAGGAGCTGCTTTCGCTCCCATGCTGGACCATTTCTCCGTTTGTATAGTTTCTAAGCGGGAAGGACTGCGAGGGGTGTTGAGCCGTTATCTCGAGGAGTGGGGAGGCACAGTGCACGTAGCTGACACCCCGTTGGAACTCCCCGCGCATGAGGCCCCTTCCCTGGTACTGGTCGACGGTATTGGCAGGGTTTCTAAGACGGTTACAGCACTCAAAGAGGTAGTCAAGGGATGGCACCATCAATTTCACGTATTTGTTGTCATCTCTCCGGCTGATAAAGGAAAAATTGGTGAGTTGTGCACCGGGATTGATTGCGGGTATCTGTTTAGGCCGGTACGAAAGGCAAAGTTATACGGTCTGATCACCGCTGCAGTATCGGCTCCCGCCGATGACGGCAATTCCCGCGGCCACCTATCTGAGAGAAAGCCCGAAGATTCCGTAAATCCCGCAAATCCCGCAAAGCCTTCCCGAACTGCTCACATCCTCATAGCTGAAGATAACAGGATAAATCAGAAGCTTACCGGCCGGATCCTGAGCAAACACGGCTACACGTTCGACATTGCGAAAAACGGTGAGGAAGCGGTCCGCGCGTTTCAGGAGAAATATTACGATCTTATCATCATGGACTGCCAGATGCCGGTGGTGGACGGGTACATGGCCGCCCTCAAGATCCGCCGAATCGAGAAGAGAAAAGTCCCCATCATTGCCCTTACGGCCAATGCGATGAAAGGGGAGCGGGAAAAGGTCCGTGCGGCCGGAATGGACGATTATCTGAGCAAGCCGACCGACCCGCGGAAAATGATTACCTGCATTGAAAAATGGCTTGAACGGTCATCGTAGCGATTATTGTAGCGGTCATTCCTCATTTTAGCCGGCGGATTCCGGATTGCCTTTGAGCCCGATTTCTTCGGCGACGTCCCGCATCCCCATGATGGTATATTCGATAATTGTAGAGAGTTCCATATCGAGCATCTCGGCGCCCTTTTCGATGATGGACCTGTCGACACCGGCTGCAAACCGTTTGTCCTTCCACTTTTTCTTTACCGATTTTACCTTAGTATCCAGTACACTTTTAGAAGGACGGACTAAAGCGGTGGTGGCGACCAGTCCGGTCAGTTCATCCGTAGCGTAGAGCACTTTTTCCATGGTTGATTCCGGCTTCACATCGGTTACGATACCCCAGCCGTGACTGATAACCGCCCGGATATCCTCCTCGGGCCAGCCCCGTTCCCGCAATATCTCTTCGGTTTTATGACAATGTTCATCCGGATACATCTCATAATCGAGGTCGTGTATCAGGCCGATAGTGCCCCACCTCTCTTCATCCTCGCCGAAATGTCGCGCAAAATACCGCATTACCCCTTCTACGGCTAATGCGTGTTTTATAAGACTTTCACTTTTGTTGAACTCGGTCAGTAACGTATACGCTTCTTCGCGTGAAGGTGTTGTTGAACCCATGAAAACATCTCCTTGTTGTTGTTTTCCGGATTGTTGTTTCCGGTTATTACCCGATCATGACATCGTTCGATATTCGTCGGGCAGCAGCTATCCTATCCTATCAGAGATTCCGCCGGATTGGAACATTTTTATAGGTGCTGTATAGTAATGACATGGCAAAACGGTCGAAAGAGCACCCTTTCCCGAACACGCCTTGGACAAAAAGTTCGTGGCGGGAGAAAAAAGGTCTTCAGCAGCCTACTTATGAGGACGGGGAAGGCTATAACAAGGTTCGAGACACTATAGGACATTACCCGCCCCTGGTTTTCCCCGGTGAAATCGAGACCCTAAAACGCGAGCTTGGCGAAGCGGGGGAAGGGAAACAGTTTATCCTCCAGGGAGGTGACTGTGTCGAGCGGTTTATTGATTGCACGGAAGAGATGATAAAGAACAAGCTTAAAATACTTCTCCAGATGAGCGTAATCATCACCCATGCAATACGTAAGCCGGTGATCCGTATCGGAAGAATTGCAGGACAGTTCTCCAAACCGAGAAGCAGTGATACGGAAACGATCGACGGAAAGGTGGTGCCGACGTACAAAGGTGACAGCATAAACAGTTATCAGCCTGATTTTTCCGGGCGGTCTCCCGACCCGGAGCGTCTTCTTACGGGTTATTACCATGCGGCAGTTACGCTGAATTATATCCGGTCTCTAATTGACGGCGGATTTGCCGATCTCCACCATCCCTACACGTGGAACCTGCATCTTATTGAAAAGACGGAGAAATGGGAGGAATACCGAGAAATCGTAGAAAGTGTTCTCGATGCAATCCATTTTATGGAAACGTTCGGCGGGGTAAATCCGGAAAGTTTGGCGAGAGTCGAGTTTTATGTCTCGCATGAAGCCCTTCACCTCGGATATGAAGAGGCCCTTACCAGGACCGATCCTGAAACCGGCATTCCCTACAATGTCGGGGCCCATATGCTCTGGATTGGAGAACGCACCCGGGAAATAGAGGGGGCGCATGTGGAATACTGCCGCGGTATCGGCAATCCGATAGGAATCAAACTGGGACCGGGCACTACGGAAAAAGAACTGGAAACACTTCTTACTGTTTTGAATCCTCATGGGAAGAAAGGGAAAATTATTCTCATTACCAGGTTGGGTGCAGGGAAGGTCGAAACTGTACTCCCCGGTATAATAAAGACCGTAGAGAAGTTAGGATTGCCGGTCGTATGGAGCTGTGATCCCATGCACGGTAATACGCAGATCTCCGGAACCGGACCGAACAGTAAGAGCGGGGAAAGAAAAACCAGGAAATTCGGGAACATTCTTACGGAACTTCGGCGAACGTATGATATTCACCGCTCTTTTAGAACACAACTTGCGGGCGTTCACTTCGAACTTACCGGAGAGAATGTGACCGAGTGTACCGGTGGAGCGATCGGACTGGAGGAACGGGACCTCGGTGAACGGTATGATACCTACTGCGATCCCCGTCTCAATTATGCCCAGAGCATAGAGATGGCTTTTCTTATAGCCAAGTTGCTGAAATCCCCTATCCAATAGCAATTTGCTTAGCAATTTGCGTAGCAGTTTACACCGGAGAACGGAATTACGGCCTCTTTTCTCCGACTACAACCAGCCTCTCGGACTGTTGGTCGTATATATTACCTTTCAGGTCCCCGTAGCAGCGGACGTTGAAGAATCCAATCTCTTCGAGCAGTTCCATCAATTCCCGAGCCGAGTAGATACGGTGAGTAAAGGTAAAATCGGTTTTCTGCCCGCCTTTGAGCAGAATCCATCTGTTCTGTATTTTGCTCCAGTCTTCGATTATCCGGCGCTGCATGAGAACGAATGTACCGTCCTGCTCGTACCATTCGGTCGGTTGGAAGATCCGAGCAAGGACTTCTTTTCCCATCAGTTCAATGAGCAATTTCCCTCCACGCTTGAGAGAAGAATACATATTGCCCAGACTCTGCAGTTCCTCTGCCGGGGATTCGAAATAACCGAAACTGGTAAACATATTGATTATTGCATCATACCGTTCTTTATCCACGTAATCCCTGATATCTGCCTGAACAAATTGCACTGAGACTTCATTGCTCTCCGCTGTTTCCGCAGCTGCTTCGAGAAATTGAGTGGTGCGGTCTACTCCGGTTACCGTAAGCCCGTGTTTGGCCAGCTCTACACTGTGCCTGCCGACCCCGCAGCACAGATCACACACACTGTCCCCTTTGTTGAGGCCTAACAGAGATACCGTCTCGGAGATCTCCGCTTCTGCGGCACCCCACTGACGCTCGCTGAACATAAACGGCGCAAAGGAGAGCCAAAAATTATCATCTTCGAACCACTCCGTTTCTGATTTCATGTCTTACATCCCACTAGATACTATATAAGCAGCTTGATAGTTTACTGTAAACGAGAGGGTTGGGGAAGATCTTATATTGTGTATGAGAAATTGATGTGATTATATAAACCCGGTCCGTTATCTGCAGACTATCAGGCGAATGTGTCTACATTCTCTGCTTTTCCACCTTCTTCCGGAGGCGGTGACTCTTCGGTCTGCTGTTGGTTTTCAGTTTCTTCGATGTTTTCCGTCTCTTCTGTGCGCTCAGTTTCTTCGGTCCTGGGACGGTCTTCGGGTACAGACCTGCCCATCGGGGGAGGTGGATATGTTTCAATTGGTAATATTTCCATAGTTCCTCCTAGTTATAAATGTAAATCTGATCTTCGCATTTGTCAAATTTAATAAAAATTTAATGAAATTGGGCCTATTATAACAAATCTAATGCTGAAATGGTACTAAAAAAGTCCGAAAACTTATTGATACAATATCTATTTGTGTAGTATAAACAGGGATTATGGACCCGATTATTATTACCCTGGCAATTTTAGGCGGCGCGGTAATTCTCTTCTTTACCGAGATCATTCCCATGCCGGTAACTGCTCTGCTTGTCCCAGTTGCCCTAAGCCTTTTCGGTATTCTCGAGCCCGCCGAGGCGGTAAGTTATTTCGGCGACAAATGGGTGATCATCTTTTTGGCCATGTTTATGGTCGGTGAAGCGGTCTTTCGCACCGGATTAGCAGATATTATCGGAAGGGCCACGGTCCGGTTTGCGGGAAAAGATGCAACCAAGGTCCTGATTCTCGTCATGCTTATCGTCGGCGTTATGTCCGCTTTTTTAAGCAATACAGGAACAATCGCTGTTTTCATTCCGATCGTACTCGGTATCTGCCGTTCCGCCGAGATCAAACCGGGAAAGATCCTGATGCCAATGGCGTTTGCCGCATCCCTCGGCGGTACTATGACCCTAATCGGTACCCCGCCGAATGGTGTGGTAAATAGTATAATCAGCGAAAGGGGACTTGTTCCGTTTGGGTTTTTTGAGTTCGCTAAAATCGGCGGCATCTTGTTTGTTGTGGGGATCCTCTACTACATCCTTATCGGAGAGAAATTCCTGCCGGATTCGCAAGCAGAATCGGAAGAATTGTTTCACCGGGACATGACGTTCCGAAGGAACAAAATGTGGATCGCAATAGCGGTATTTCTGTTCGTTATTGTGATGATGGCCACTGAATTGATTCCGTTAGTTACTGCGGCATTACTCGGCGCCTGTTTGATGATCATCACCCGCTGCATTACCATGAAAGAGGCATTTCAGTCAGTTTCATGGACCACGATTTTCCTCTTTGCGGGTATGCTCCCCATGAGTGCTGCCATGCAGAGCTCCGGTGCTGCCGCTATGATAGCTGAAGTGGTCATCAGTAATGTAACCAGCCCCTGGCTCTTATTAGGGGTCATTTATCTGTTCACAGCGGTATTGACAAATTTTATGTCGAATACTGCCACGGCGGCGCTGATGGCGCCGATTGGTATCGCTATAGCCGTGGGGTACAACGTTAATCCCGAGCCCATTCTTATCGCTATTGCTACCGCTGCATCTGCCTGTTTCCTTACTCCTATTGCTACCCCCCCAAACACGATTGTCCTCGGCCCGGGAGGATATCACTTTTTGGACTATCTCAAAGCCGGATGGCTGCTCCAGATTATAGTTGCCGCGATCGGAGTACTTGTCATCCCCCTTATCTGGAAGTTTTAGGTTCTGCCTCAAACCTTGTTACACGGGCTTTTTCGTTCACTTTTACGTTCAGCCGGTTTTTGCAATACATACAGTTATCTATTATAATTGACTGTACAACTAGTATTTTATGGGAAACCAGACAGTGCAATCGACAGATGTACGACTTCCGACAATACTCATTCCTTATCCGGGTCCGTGCGAGCATTCCGGTTGTCATGATGTATTCGTCTATCTCCGCCCGGAGACAAACGGGGTACGTGTTGAAAGCACGATGCTTCGTGTGGTTCACACACATCCCCGGTACAAAGAGCGAATGAAGCTGGCCTATCTGGCCAATATTCCTGGAGATTTTATCGTACAGAAAAAGATCATAGAGCAGCATTACGTTAGTGAGCTCTATTTTGCGGTAAACGGCAAATCAGCTTTTACTGAGGGCATGCGGAAACGTTTCGAAGAATACTTTCACACTTCGTTTTCAGAAGCGGCCATTATCGGTGCGTTCGAAGCGATGAAGGTGTTTAATATAGGCTATAATGAGCTGTTTAATTTGTGGGTACCTGCCTCAGAGATGCTCAAAGTGTGCGGGCAGACCATTAAAAAATACAATAATAAGTACATCATCAATTATGATATACCGGCAATTCTTCACAAGAACAACAACCGGACAGATATCGCCGTGATGATCCTCCGGACCGATCTGACCTACACGGATATTCATGAAATTATTGATGCAATGGGAAAAGCACTGATCCAGGAACACATCCTCGATCCCGGAAAACCGTTGAGCCGCATCTTTCACTATTCAAAAGGTCCATTTGGCCAGATCCGGGATGCAATAGGGTATCTCTACACGGAAGATATCCGTCATGTTTCTTTCAAATCGATCGCTTTTGCCGATTATTTGTTAAAAAAAGGTGTGACCATGCATCAGATCCTCAAAGCAATTCGAAACCCGATCATGCAGTTTCGAGATGAGGATGGAGGGGTTATAGAGGAAGAACTGTTTCAATACACCGCAGATGATTCTTTCGAGAAAGCGTATAAAAAGTACTCTTCCATTGTCTCTCAGACGGTTTTACAATAACGGACCCTTTTAGAATCACTGAAAAAAAATTTAAAAAATTTTGTTACCTTTTTAATACTTTGGAGTTTTTATTATAAAGCGGGTATGACGGGCTGCAACCCATTTCAACCCCACCTCCTTTTAATGGTTCCCCTCAGGGTTTTTACCTCCTTTTCCCTGAGGGGTTTTTTTTGCCCCGTCATAGTGGCTCGGTGGACGGCGGGGGCTTCGACGTAGTATCATGTAAAGAGCAGATATGAGTTTGTCCTGTATCCTTCTAAATGATATTACCGTTCCCTGCGGCTATTTCGAGGGGCACGCCTTTACCAGCGAACATTACATGATCGGTTCCATCGATAACGATGATTTAGATTCATTACTGGAGGCAGGGTATCGGCATTTCGGCTGTTATTTTTTTCGTCCGGTCTGCACCCATTGTCATCGATGCGTTCCTATTCGGGTCCTCTTGCCCGGATACAAGTTTCCCCGTTCAGCACGCAGGCTGTTCAATAGAAATAGCCGCTTCCGAACAGAAGTAACTGAACCGCGGCCGAGCGGTGAAGCATTTGAACTGTACCGATTACATAAAAAGCGGTTCGGTGAGATCAGTATGGAGCACTATGATCAATTCGTAGAATCTTTTTTCTACCATTTCTCGAGCAGCTACCAGCTCTCCGTATTTGACGGCGATAAACTAATCTGTGTGTCCCACTTCGACATGACCGATTTTGCGCTTTCTGCAATTTACTGTTATTTTGATGACACGTACGCCAAAAACAGCCTCGGCAGTTTTGCTATATACAAAGAAATCGAGCTTGGGTTGCAGAATAGTTTGCAGTATCTCTATCTCGGTTATTTTATTCGAGAGAACCGGCACATGAGTTATAAAGCAAACTACAGGCCGAACCAGGTCTGTCTCCGGGAAGGGAAATGGGCCGATTATCGGGACAAGGACAATAACCTCGTCTACGACGGTCGTGAAGAACCTCTGTTCTATCCGCAGACGAGGCTTATCGACCCCCGCGTCAAAGGCGGTATGATCGGCGAGAGCTTTTAACGGGAATATATTAACGGGCGTACGTTCCCATCAACTGGCCTTCATCTAAGATGTGTCCCTTCATTGCGGCGAGTAGCTCCTGCTTCAAAGCCCCGGGTTTTAGAGTGAGTTCAGTGTCCAGGGCGTAGAGTTTAAAATAGTATCGGTGAGTTCCCCCCGGAGGACATGGCCCTCCATATCCTATTTTTCTGAAATCATTTGTGCCCTGACGAGAACCGTCGGACAGTTCTTTATCGGTAGGCATATTTTCGGGGAGTGAAGTGGCGGACCCGGGTATATTGAAAATTACCCAATGGACCCAGGTCTTTCCCGGTGCGTCCGGATCATCATTTATCAAAGCGAACGTTTTCGTACCTTCAGGAGTACCGTCCCAGCTCAGTTCCGGAGAAATGTCTTCTCCGTCACACGTAAATTTCTTTGGTATGGGCTCTCCCTCGTTGAAAGCTGAACTTTTTATCGTGATACTCATAGCTATCCTCCTCTTTTAAAGGTAATAACACGAGATGTATTTGTAAAATGAACCCGGTCAAAGGTGCGGTTTTACCACAATCCGGCATATATGCCGATATGCAGAGCGTGGTTCCCCGGTTCATTCGCTTTTGCCGTATAGTTGTATCCTGCTTGGGCCTGAAAGTAGGGAAGAAAGAGGTTGAACAGCAGCCGCCCTCCGATGGTAAAGTGGTCGAAACTTCCTTCTGAGTAACCGAGGTCGAACCCGTAGATAAGATGTACGAACTTCAGGTTCATCGGCAGTTCGAGCCGGTGGACGTTCTGGACAACATCGAATGAGATGTCTTCTGTTTCAAAACTGAACTCTTCATGGCGGAATTGATAGTACGCCCTGAATAAACCGATAAAATCGAGTACGGTAAACAACCCCCCTGAAAGCTGGGGCAGATTGAGGTTCAAACCGGCCGAATAAGCCAACACCCGTGACTGAACTCCCTCCTCGAAACTGCCGAGATGGTACTGCAGTGCTCCTTCTACGGGGCCGATGGTCACATCCCCGCCTATAACGTCGAGGCGCTGGGTGACATCACCGGAGGTGACATCAACACTGGTTAGGGTAACGGCCCCTGAGAGATATCCCCAGGTTTGGTCGAGACCGTGTCTTATATTGAACCTTCCTCCCCGCAGCTTCGAAAACTGCACTTTATACGAATCTTCTATATTGGAAAGACGGCTGTAGGGGTTAGCAAGAGGATAGGGGCCTGCCGTCCCTTCCGGCATTACATCGAGCAGACTGATATAACCTGTTGCTTCGAGTGAAAGTGTGGGCATGGTCAGAGAGGGCACGCTCTTAATCGAAGAGAAGGAGCGGATATCCATGGTCCTCGTTCTCAGGAACCTGAACACCCCGGGCGAGAGAGCGTCACTTGCTCCGAAGAGAAATTGGGGTGTGCCGAGATTGACCCCGACATTGGCTCCCAGTCCGTAAAACGGGATATCCTGATAGAGCCAGGGGCTCCGTTCAAGGTTGAGGTGGCCGAAGTGAATACCCTGCACCTTTACTGTGTAGAGCCAGTCATCCAAAAGGGTCGTATTGGCAATACCCCGTTCCGAGGTGTTCATTACAGTATATAGAGAAGGAATGAGATAGGCATAAAACGGAGTTGTAGTCTCTTCTTTTTCCGCGCCGAACGGTTTGGCCTTATCGGAGAAATGTTTAATGTTGTCGGCTTTTACGAACTTGCCGTTTTTCTTGTAGATCGTAAAGACGATCATGTTCTTATTACCCCACGCTTTTTTGAGATCTTCGTATTTGAGTTCTTCCACGTAATATGAGTTGGGGTCACGAACGTATATCACTTCTTTTTCGGTGTTATAGCCGATTGCGGCGATATAATGCCCGCCCGAGCTCTGGTAGGGAAGATAGGTGAGAAACGCGGCGTTCGTCTCTACCATCACCGGCCTGTTGTTATCAATCGCTTTGATAACGCTGTCTATGTTTTTATCGATCTCTTTGAATTGGAAATCAGAGAAGTGCCGCTTGATGATATTTTGAAAGTCCCGTCTGGTCGAAGAGTTGAATCCGGTGTATCCGTATATGCGCTCGATCGGCAGACGTTCCCCCCAGTACCCCATAATCATGCGGAACGTGTTTTGACCGCATCCATAGGCTCGGGTCTGTCTCGAAAAGGGGATGGTGAGCACGTTCTCTTTCGCGGAAACTGACACTGCTGTGAGCAATAGCAGCACGATAGATAAAAGCAAAAAAAGAGCCGATTTCTTCATTTGTCTTCTCCTCGGTAAAGAAGTATAAAAGAAACCGGCAGAAAATACAAATTAAAAAAATAAGGTATACGCCGGTCAAGCGGACTTCGAATTGTTTTCGAGGTAGTCGTAAATCTCCTTGCCGGGGATATCCTCTTCTTCTAAGAGCCGCTCTGCAAATTGGTCAAGTGCCTCTTTATGGCTTTCGAGGATCTTGCGTGCTTCGTTATAGGCATTCGTTATGATCTGCTTGACCTCTTCGTCGATCATCCGGGTCGTCTCCTCACTGTATTCCCGTTTTCGGCTGATGTCCTCACCTAAAAAGACCGCTTTTTCTTCACCGCCTAAAGCGACGTTTTCGAATTGTTCACTCATCCCCCAATCTAGGACCATCTTCCGGGCCAAATGCTGGGCCTGCTTCAGGTCGTTTTCAGCCCCGCTGGTGAGGGTGTTCAGTTTGTACTGTTCGGCTGCTCGGCCTCCCATCATCACTTTGATCCTGTCCAGCAGGTAGTTCCGCTCGTAGAGAAACCTGTCCTGTTCGGGGAGCTGCTGGGTAGCCCCCATGGAATGTTCCCTCGGTATGATGGTTACCTTGTGTACCGGATCGGTATTGGGCAGAACCGCGGCAACCAATGCGTGTCCGATTTCATGGTAGGAGATGATTTTTTTCTCCTGATCGGTGAGAATAACATTTTTCCGTTCCAGTCCGAGGAGTATTTTGTCCCGGGCTTGATTCAAATCTTCCTGGGTTATCTGTTTCTGGTCTTTAGAAGCGGCGATAAGCGAGGCCTCGTTTAAGAGATTTTCCAGATCAGCTCCGCTGAACCCCGGCGTGTTCCGTGCGACTACTTCCAAATCAATGTCGTCTTTAAACGGCTTTCCCTTCGCATGGATCTTCAAAATCTCTTTCCTGTCTTTCATCGTAGGAAGATTGATCGTCACTTTTCTGTCGAACCTGCCCGGCCGCTGCAGAGCGGGATCGAGAATATCCGGACGGTTGGTGGCTGCTAATACAATAACACTTTCAGTCTTCTCGAACCCGTCCATTTCCGAGAGGAGCTGGTTTAAGGTCTGCTCCCGCTCATCGTGACCGCCGCCTAATCCGGCCCCTCGTGTTCTTCCGATTGAATCGAGCTCATCGATAAAGATAATACTCGGTTTGTCTTTCTTGGCATCGCTGAATAAGTTCCGTACCCGGGAAGCACCGACGCCGACAAACATCTCCATAAAGTCAGATCCGGTAATATGGAAGAAAGGTACTTCCGCTTCTCCGGCCACAGCCCGTGCGAGGAGGGTCTTCCCTGTACCGGGAGCCCCGACTAAGAGTACCCCTTTCGGCGTACTGGCCCCGAATTCCTGAAACCGGGTCGGATCTTTTAAGAACCTGACGATCTCCTGCAGCTCGTATTTCGCGGAATCCATCCCTGCGACATCTTCGAACGTAGTCTGGACATTGCTCTGTTTAAAACGTTTTGCTCTATTTTGCCCGATCGAAAAAAGGTTTTGTCCGCCGCGGGCCCGCATGTTCTTGAAAATCATCCAAAAGATCCCGATCATGAGGATAAAGGGCAGCAAATTGAGGATAACGCTGAGGAAAGACCTGTTTCCGGTCGACGGCCTGGTCAGGATTTCGATATTCTGGTTTTTCATTGTATCGATGAGATCTTCTGATACTTTTGAAGGATAATAGGTGATAAATGCTTTTTGCCCCTGACTGCCCGACTGGGATTTTAACGTGCCTACGATTTTTTCGCCCGATATGGTCACCGTCTGGATGTTTCCGTTGTTCAGTTCGTTGAGAAACTGGTTGTAGCTGATCTGAGACTGTCGTCCGACTGATGAAAAAAGGGTAACTACCCAGGGAATAATAAATATTAAAAGGATTAGGAACAGCGGTGAGATCCGCCCGAATAGACCTCCACCCCCGCCTCCGGGCATTAACGGATTTTGGTTCTCCTGTTCATTTTGTCTGTTATCTCTATTCTGCTGACCGTTCATTACAATTGTCTCCTATAAAGTTTGAGCCTCTTACTTAATGTAGTCAAAAAAAAGTGAATGGTCAAAAAACGGCGGTTCGGGTGCTTCTTCTGCTATTCACCCTGACCGGGGAAGGTTATTATCTCGTCGAGTTCACGGTCATTGTGTGCGGCATAGGGTATGTATCCATCATTCTCGGCCCGGGTAATAAAATCTTCTACAACAGTGTCACTGCCGGATTCTACCGTGTAATCTACCACCAGAACGGGCATCTGTTTATCTTTGATCTTTTCTAAGTACTCTATTCGGTAATCTGTATCACCTTCGTCCTGGCGGCTTCTCTCATCATAGTAGAGATCTTCGACGGCAATGCCGTCGATCGTTTTTACAAGCTCACCATTATCGTATTCGAGTATATTCTCTCCGTTTTGAAGTATGATAATGAAATTCCGGTCCAGCTCCCTTGCCTCGCGGGAGATACCGTAGATAAAGTTTATCATCTTGGCAGCAGCATCTTCTTCTTCGATAGAATATCCCTCTCTATTGTCGGAATCGCTCCAGTATTCAAAACCGTCGATGATGTCCAGGTAAACACCGTCAAATCCGGCATCTATGATTTTTTCGAGATAGTCGAAGATGATGTTCTGCCAGGCTGTGCTCCAGTACTGCACTTTGTAGTTTCCTTCCCACTCTTCATTGGTAAGACAGAGCCAGCATGGCGCAAAAAACCCGGGCTGTCCGGTTTGGGGATTTATCCATAATTCATCAAAATAGTACCGGTAATCTTCCGCCTCACCAATGCTGAGATAAGAAAGGACCACCCTTTCGCCTTCGTTTTTCACTGAAGCAACCTCTTCTTTAGAGAAAGCCCCGCTTTCGCTTCCGTTTTCGGAATAATCCATAACCACGCAGTCAAACGTGGTATCATCAACCATCGCAGGGACATCGTCCTGCAGTACGTAGCACCATGAACTCACTTCGAGATCTGCAGAGGCATGTATCGGTTCCACATCGGCTGCTTCATCGAGGCAGAGTGTGAAGATGTAATCTTTACTAAAACTGATACAGCCGCAGCAGAGGGCAAAGATACAGAGGGCCGTAATAATTACGAGGGCTCTTTTTCGGTTTATTATGTCCATTATACATGACCTCCCTAAAAAAATGGCGTTTTTTTCATTCTTTTTTTTACGCTCCAGACCCCATTTTGGTAAATTTTTGCAGATTCTCTTTCTCCCCGATGGCCAGAAGTCTATCCCCGAGCTGAATAATTTCATCCGAACCAGGATTATAGATGAACTGCCCGTCGTTGCGGTTTATCATCACGATCATGATGTTGAGCCGGCTCTTTATAGGGGATTCGGCCAGGGACTTCCCGATAAGAGGTGAGCCTTCCTGGATCGGCAGTTCTTCTAACCGCAGGCCGGTGGGACCTGAGGCTGCAACGATATTGAGAAACTCGGCCACCCCGGGGTGTAGAAGCAGATTCGCCATTCTGTGGCTTACCATTTCATACGTCTTGACTACCCGGTCCGCTCCCGCTTTTTTGAGTTTAGATTCGGACTCATCCGAGAGACAGCGCGAGACCACAAAGATTTTCGGATTGATGGCTTTCGCGGAAAGAGTGGTAAATACATTCTCGGCATCGGATGAGACAACCGCGACAAGGCCTTTAGCGTTTTTCACGCCCGCTTGGTTGAGCACCTCATCAGATGAGGAATCTCCGACCACGTACACATAACCGATCTCCATAAGTTGATCGATCAGTTCCTTCTCCTTTTCGATAACCACAAAAGGAACATTCTCAGACAACAAATCCTGGCAGATATGCTTTCCCATGCGGCCGTACCCGCACACAATATAGTGGTTTTTCAGGAGTTTCAGTTTTATACTCATCTGTCTTCTCCGTAATATGTATGATTCGATCACCGCCTGGGCGACCCGGCCTCCAAAATACGCGATAGAAGTAAGCCCGAAAATGATCACGATGATGGTAAACAGCTTTCCGCTGTTCGAAAGGGGATGAACTTCCTGAAATCCGGTCGTGCTTATGGATAGAATTGTCATGTAGAAAGAATCGAAGAAGTTCCATCCCTCGATTACGATATATCCGACAGTCCCGAGGACGAGGATGCCTAAGAAAGAGAAAAACCCGATCCAGATGTGCCGTACAGCTCTTGTCTGACCTTTTTTTGAATCTTTCATTAGATAATGCAAAAAGTTGGGGTCAAAAATTGAAAAAGCTTCATACCGATACTATAATTGGCGTAAGAAGGAGATGCAAGATGGCCAGTGATATTATCGATTATGAAGTGTTTGGAGATGACATGCAGCTCGTGGAGGTGGAATTGGACCCGGATGAGACGGTCATTGCCGAAGCGGGTGCTATGAACTACATGGATGAGGGAATAACCTTTGAGGCAAAAATGGGGGACGGTTCCAGCCCCAGCGCAAATCTCATGGACAAGCTTATCGGTGCGGGTAAACGGGCTTTGACCGGTGAGTCGATTTTTATGACCCATTTTACTAATAGAGGCAGCGGAAAAAAGCGAATAGCATTTGCCGCGCCGTATCCGGGAAAAATAATTCCTGTCAATTTGAGTGCAATGGGCGGGGAATTGCTCTGTCAGAAAGATGCTTTTTTAGCGGCCGCTTTCGGTACCCGCCTCGGCATTGCCCTGACCAAACGGTTAGGGGCCGGGTTTTTCGGCGGAGAAGGATTTATTCTGCAGCGGCTGCAGGGAGACGGAATGGCGTTTCTTCATGCAGGCGGGACGATGATAAAAAGAGAGATGGAAGGCGAAACATTGCGGGTCGATACCGGCTGCCTCGTCGCTTTTTCTCCCAGCCTAGATTACAATGTCGAGCTCGCCGGTAATCTCAAGTCCATGTTTTTCGCCGGGGAAGGATTGGTGCTGACAACACTAAAGGGCAACGGTACGGTTTGGCTGCAGAGTCTTCCGTTCTCGAGGATGGCCGACCGTATCATTCGTGCTTCCCGTGTTTCTCCGGGCGGGAGAAAAGGGGAGTCCACCCTCGGTTCGCTGGGCAATTTTTTCGGGAGCTGAATCGGAAGTCGGAGTGCCTGCCTGCTTCGCCATCACATACCGTGGGGTGTAACAAGGTTTGAGGCAGTAAATAAGAAACAAGCCACCGGTCTGCGGACAGGGCCCGGTGGCTTTCATTGTTCGGTTTATTCCTCTCCTTCCGCCTCCACAGCAGCAGGGTCGAGGGGGGAGCCTGTCGGAAAGGCCCTGTTCCCGAGTTCCCGGTCGAGCATAAAGAGCCCGCGCTCATCATTGTTGTTCCGTTTCATTTCCGCAGCAATTTTGGAAGTACTCGCTTCTTCTTCGATCTGCTCTTCGACGAACCAATTGATAAGAGGCTCGGAAGAGTAATCCTTCTCTTCCCGCACAACAGCCATAATCTCGTTTATCTTTCCGGAGATAAACTGTTCATGTTCATAGGCATCCTGCCACGCTTCCAGAGGAGAGGACCATTCGGTTTTTATTTGTTTGAGATCTAACAGTGTTACCTGTCCGCCCCGGTCGAGAATGTGGTCGAAAAACTTCATCGCATGCACCATCTCTTCATGCGCCTGCGACCGCATCCACTGCGCCATCCCGTCGAGATCGAGATCGTGGAAGTAGGCAGCCATGGAAAGATAGATGTAATACGATTCCAGCTCATGTTTGATCTGCTCATTCATGATTTCTTGTACTTTCGGTTTTATCATCGTATTTTCTCCTTTACGAAAATATCAGAAAAATTACTTAAAAAGTCAAGATTAACCGGTACGTATAAAAAAAATCGCCCCTCGTTCAACGAGGGGCGATAAACGTATCACCGATTATTTGACTTTAATGTCGATGTTTCTCGGTTTTGCTTCCGGACTCTTCGGAAGATTCAGTGTGAGAACACCGTTTTTAAAATGGGCCTCGATGTTGGAACGGTCCACGTCTTTCGGGAGTACGAAACTCCGGGAAAAAGCGCAGCTTCTCCGTTCCTTGAGCAGATACCCTTTCTTGTTCTCTTCTTTTTTCTCTTCTCTATTAGAAGAGATGGTAAGAATGTCGTTTTCGACTTTTACGTCGATGTCCTTGTCATTCATTCCGGGTAGGTCTGCTTCGAGGACATAGGCATCATCACTTTCGGTAATATCGACAGAAGGGGCGTTTGTGTTCCAAAACGGTGTATCTTTAAAAAACGAATCGAGCATTCTGTCGAAATCAGTTACGTAGCTTAAACCATTATTTCTTTTTGTTCTCATAAGGTTGTTCATAAACATCCTCCTTCAACACTATGTTTTGTCTTACACTTATTATATTGCAGGATTCGTGCCAAAATCGTTTACTATAAACTAATTGGTTGTATTGTAAATAATTATAAAAACAAATCAGGATGTGAGATCAAAAAGGGCGCCGAAAATCCCCGGTACAAACGAGAGTGATTGGGCCAAAAAGACACAGCGTTGAAATTTGTGTCCCATGTCTGGTCAAAATGATCCACCAGACACCGGCCGCACCCCAGTATTGTTTCTTCTAATTACAGATTGTAGTTGCTCAATCCGTTGTGCTTCGATACACTAAGAAATCATAACGGAGCAGTACCATGAAAATCAATTCTATCGGCCGCATTCTGATAATTATTGTAGTCTTCATGACTGCGTTCTCCTGTACAACCATACGGTTCGATTATAAGACGAACGAAGAAGTCCGGAAAGCAATCAATAACGTGTATGCGGAACGGGCGGACGGGACGTACCGGTTTCCTGATGCCCGGTTTCTGGTGTTCAGTGATCCCCACCTCTACGACGTATCTCTCGGTGTGGAAGGAGAGGCGTTCCGGTCGTATCTCGCCGAAGACCGGAAACTGCTTCGGGAGAGTGAGCCGGTCCTTCGAGCCGCTTTGAGCTCGATGAAAAAGTATCCTGCCGATTTCGTTCTGGTACCGGGAGACCTCACCAAGGACGGAGAGCGTATCAACCACGAACTGTTTGCCGAGTACTGCGGGTTGATCGAGGATGCCGGAGTTGAGGTCTTAGTCGTCCCCGGCAACCATGATATGTTAAACCCGCATGCTTACCGCTTTTCCGGCGAGGAGACGGTACCGGTGGAGACTGTCACCACAAAAGATTTTGAGCGGATCTACAGCCGTTTCGGGTATGCGGACGCTCTTTACCGGGACACTGCCTCGTTGAGTTACGTGGCGGAACCGGTGCCGGGACTCTGGGTTTTAGCACTCGATTCGGCGGTATATGAGCACAATCTCGAACATGATAAACCCGAGACCGACGGCCGGTTTTCTATCGAACAGCTCTCCTGGATCGAGGTGATGCTGATCAAATCACTGAAACAGCGGAAAACGGTCATTGTCATGCACCATCACGGGATTATCCCGCATTACGCTACTCAGGAAAAACATTTCGGTGAGTACATTCTCGACCGCCACGAAAAAGTGGCCGAACTGTTTGCAGCTTACGGGGCCAACCTGGTTTTTACCGGTCATTACCACGCTCAGGACATTGTTGAAAAACGGTTCGAAACCCGGTCCGGTAACCGGTTCCTCTTCGACATCGAAACCGGCTCTCTGGTCACCTATCCGAACCCGTACCGTTATATCACCATGAATAGTGAAGGGAAGGTAACGGTCACATCCGAGTTCGTGCAGTCGGTCCCGGCGCTGCCTGAACATGTGCTCGCTGGACGGAGCTTCACGGAGTACGCAAAACAGTTCGTTTTCGACGGCATCGAAGGTATTGCCGTGGATACAATGGAAGGATTAGGGATCAAAGAGGAGGAGGCCTCGACGCTTGCCCCTCAGATTGCCGATGCTTTTGTGGCCCACTACCGGGGGGACGAACAGTTTCCCGGTGCCCGGGAAGAGATGCTCCGCACAAAAGGATTGAGCCTTATGGGTTCCCTCGTTGTTGCGAATAGAAAAGACTTAGTGTATTCCCTGTGGGACGATCCGCCGCCGCCCGATAACAATCTCATCATCAACCTGCGCGACGGCAGCTGGGAAACTCCGTAACGGGCCTACCGTTTTGGGGCTAGTAGACGTATTCGGCAGCGCCCACCAGTTTGTCATGGGTAATCTTGAGCTTCCGGTCGATATCGATTCCGTAGGGGCACAGTTTATTGAGATGGCTGTAATCCTTGTTCGGATCGATTTTTTCGCTGAGAGCCGCGTATTCCTGTTTTGCCTCTTCGTACTGATCGAACCAGAACCGCAAGAACTCCCGCATGATGTAGTGCGGTGTGTCTGCTACCGAGCGCCGGTCGTTCATCTGTCTGTCGTAGAGGCCTTCGAGCAGAAAGTACTGCTGCGGGTCGAAACCGTTCTGCTTGCATTTACCGCAGAGACGGCAGACGTAATCACCTAATTCGGGCGATTCCCGAAACAGCTCCTCCTTTTCCTCATCCGTCAGCGGGGTAAAATTCTCGGCAATCTCCATGTCTTTTTTCAAGAACTCTTCGGTGTTCATCCCCAAAAGAAGCGAGGTAATGGGAAGGCTCAGATTGTATCTGATGCCCAGTTCCGGCGTCTTGTAGAGGAGCCCGTCGGCCAAGGCTTTCATCCCCAGCATGCCGACCCCTTTATCCAGTGCTTTCGGAAGCAGCACCTCTTCGTTGTAGGGGAAGTTGAACCGGTCGAAGTAGTTAAAACTGGTCATACACACATCGAACGGATACCGGTCGATCGCTTCGGCCATGGTCTTCATCCTGCCGTGTCCGGTCACACCGATAAACCGGGTTTTTCCCGCTTTCTGTGCATCGATTAACGCCTGAAGAGCACCGTCTTCGGCCATGACGGCTTCGAGGTGTGCAGGGGTCTGTACTTCGTGGAGAAAAATGATGTCCACATAATCGGTGTTGAGATTTTTAAGGCTCCGGTTGATCGAGGCTTCCGCCTCCTTCTTGGTCCGGTCCATGGTTTTTGTAGCCAGGAAAAAATCGTCCCTGCGGTGGGAGACCGCTTTTCCTACCTTTTTCTCGGAATGTCCGTTGCCGTACATCGCGGCGGACTCTATATAATTACCCCCCATATCGAGGTACATATTGAGCAGTCTGCCTGCCTCTTTGCTGGACAGTTCTACCAGATGAAATCCTCCAAACCCGATGATCGACAATTCCATTCCGGTTTTCCCCAAGGTCCTTTTTTCCATATCGTAATCCTCCTAATTATAGAAAGTATAGTATTTCTCCATTGCGTCTGCAACTGCCCAAGCGTTCTCCAGGGGCGTGCCCGGATACAATCCGTAGATCAGCATGAGACCGCCCTCTCTGCTTCCGAGACGACGTATTTCTTCTTGTATGAGTTCGTCGATCTGATCCGGGGTGCCGTTAACGGTAATATTCTGCCTGTCGATATCAAGATCAATACAGATTCTCCCTTTGAGGTTCGCTTCGATCCAATCGATACCGTTTACCAGGTCCTGCAGATTGATCACCTGTACCCCGATTTCAATGAGGTCTT
>CAZKZZ010000021.1:0-20343 GCA_964557375.1 uncultured Spirochaetales bacterium
GTAGAAGTTTCACAGCTCGTCGACGAGGTAAACCGAATTGCATCACACGCGCAGTTCAACGGAATGAATATTCTAACCGGTGCTTTCGGCAGGGAAACGCCCGAAGATGTAGCTAAGATTATGAATTTCCAGGTTGGCGCCAACATGGACCAAAATGAAAGAGTGTATATTGGTACAATGACTGCGCAGGCGCTTGGACTGCAAGGTGAACAAGGAGAAGAAGGAATGATTTCCATCTCTACTCCGGATGCAGCAAATCAAGCAATTGGAACCGTCGATACGGCGCTTAGGGCCGTATCAAAGCAGAGAGCAGACCTTGGTGCGTATCAGAACAGATTCGAAATGGCTTCCAAAGGTGTTGCCATTGCCGCGGAAAACCTGCAAGCGGCAGAATCAAGGATTCGAGATACTGATATGGCCAGTGAAATGGTCGATTATGTAAAGAACCAGATATTATTACAATCTGGTACTGCAATGTTGGCACAGGCTAACCAAAAAACACAGTCTGTTCTGCAATTATTATAAAAGGTACTCCGTTCATTGAATTCGTAAAGAGATTTCTGGACGTCATCTCTTTACAAAAAAATCCCGATGGGAGGGAGCTCGCGCCCTCCTCCCATCATTTTATTATTTTTTATAGAAGGAACATAGTATGGAACTGGATGCCACAAAAATGACAGGTATTTCACCAGTTCGCGAATATAAAAACCAAAGTGGTGATAAAAATAACTCAAACCGGAAGAGTTCTACTGCTGATGTAAAATCTCAGGCCCAGGCACAGCAATTAATCGAAGTTCAACATCAGGACCCCTACACTAAAGAGCGAATAGAGCTCTATCTCAAAAAACTGTTTAAAAACAACACTGCTTTGAACAAAAAACTGAAGTTCTATGTAAATAAAGAACTAAATCAGGTTGTCGTAAAGGTCATTGACAGCACCACCGATAAAGTAATTAAGGAGATTCCCCCTGAAGAAATTCAGAAGCTTCACATTCGTATCCGAGAGGCCATTGGATTACTGTTTGATGAAGAAATCTAATTGAAGTACCGTTTGGGGGGGGATCAGTTAGAAAATGTCCGATATATCTATTCCCGGTGTAAACAGCAGCTACAACACGGAAAAACTCATTGAAAAAATGATGGATGTGGAACGCATCCCGCTCGAGCGGATGGAAGATACCGTTTCAACCTATCAAGAACAAAAACGTGTGTGGCGGGACATCAACAGAAACATTACTCAATTCCGCGAACAGGCCCGTTCTCTCTTCGGATCTCAGAATCCGTTTCGAGAGCGGATCGCAACTTCCTCGAATGAGTCCGTGCTCACCGCTACAGCCACCCGAAAGGCTTTTGAAGACGAAAAAACGGTTTTCGTCAAACAAAAAGCAAAAAGCGATCGATTTCTCTCCTCATCTATGGAAAAAGGGTACAACATCTCCTCCGGAACATACGGATTTTCGGTCGGAGAAGAGTCGGTGCAGTTTACCTTTCGAGGCGGTAATCTCCAAGAGTTTGCCAACGCAGTCACCGAAAACGGAGAGGGGCTCGTAAAGGCACGTGTTGTAAATGACACCTCTGATACTCAGGTCCTGCTTATCGAATCGACAAAAACGGGAAAGGAAAACCAGCTGACCTTTTTAGAAGAGAGCAGAAACATGGGAATAGCTACAGGAATCTTGAAACAATCGCAGGACAAAAGCTATCAATTCGAACTGACTTCCGACACCGTTCGTCCGTGGGAAAAACCGCTTTCAGAACAGATGTTTACGGTTACTGATACCGGTATTACTGCCCCCCCGGGCGGAGAGTTTTCCCTTCCCTTGAGCCGCCGTCTCACCATATCGGATAATCTCATGCTGCAGGTAGAGGTAGAAGTGAGAAACCTCGAAAAAGAAGAACCGGAAGCACCCTCCCCCCCTCCGGGCCCCGAGGTGCCGGACCCGGGGGAGATTACCTACAGCGATATAACGATAGAGAATGTACCGTCCCAGGTGGACCTGCCGGAATGGCAGCCGCCCCCCTCCCCGAAGAAAGTCGATGACATGACGGTGCTCTATGTAAAGAACAGCGGGTCTCCCATACCGGTCAAAGACCTCCCTGAGTCCGGTACAGCTACGATAGAAATACCGCTTTCCGAGTACGTGGACAGCCTCTCCTCCCTCATGGTGAGAAACCGCAACTCGCATCGGGAAATCGAGTTCAAAAACATCCGAATTTTTGATCCTGATGCCCGAGGGGAGTATAATCCAGCCCATCCGATCGATGAAGCAAGTGACGCGGTCATCTCTGTCGACGGGGTGGAGATTCGAAGATCAACCAATACGATCGACGATGCAATACCGGGGGTCACGCTCTCGGTCCAGCGCGAAAGTGCCGAGCCTGTCGACCTAACCGTTGAACCCGACCGGGAAACGGTAAAAGAGAGCATTATTCGTTTTGTCGGATACTACAACCGTATGCTCACCGAACTCAATATTCTTACCAGAACCGAACAGGACATCGTTGATTCGATCGAATATTTCTCGGATGAAGAACGGGAACAAGCCATGGAGAGGCTGGGGTTGTTTCAAGGCGACATTACGTTGAACCAGATGAAAAACAGTCTACAGCGAATCATGATGGACCCTTATGAAACCGGTACAGGCAATGATATCAATCTCATGGCGGAAATCGGTATTTCGACCAACGCTACCCGAGTAAGTGCCGGAGGCGGGCCCAATAATACCCAATTACGGGGTTATCTCGAAATCGACGAGAATAAACTCGACGAGAGCTTGGAAAACAGTTTTGAGCAAGTACGCAGATTGTTCGGGTACGACAGCGACGGAGATCTCATTGTGGATACCGGAGTCGCCTTTACCGCTGAAAATTATACAAAACCGTACGTTCAAAGCGGCGGTATCATTTCCTCCCGCTTACAGAGTATCGATACGAGAACAGCCCGCACAGACCAAGAAATCGACAACTACACTGATTATTTGGACCGCAAAGAACAAGAGCTGAGAAGAGAGTACGGCAGGATGGAAGGAGCGCTCGATGCCATGCAGCAAACCTCCGACGCATTACGGAACCTTTCCAGAAACAACAATCAGGAGTAGGAACGGGTAGAGGAACCGGACGATGGAAATAAAAATAGACAAGGAACCGATCGATTTCACACTTGAAAACGAGACTACTCTCGGTGAAGTTGTTCACGGCATTGAGAACTGGCTCGATAATGCGGGAATGCTCATCGGAGCAATGCGGATTGACGACAGAGAATTATCTTTGCGCAACAGAGATGAGTGGAAATCGCTCCCCCTCGAAACCATAACTGAGCTTAATGTGCAGACGATGATGGTCTACGAAGCCATTTATGAAGAACTGCAAACCGTCGAGCTCTACGTGCAAAAACTGACCGAGGCAGTTCTGGCTAATGACACCCCGAAAATAAAAGAGCTGAAAGCCGACTTCTCCATCGTTGGTAATTACATCGATAAACTGCTCAAAACATCGAACACTGATCAGATGGAAGAACTGCTCGAAAAAGAGGATGAACAATCCAGAAAAACAGTCGTCCAGTTCCTCGACTCTATACACCTGCTCATTACCGAGCGAATACGTGAAATCGAAGAGCCGATAGAAGAACTGAGGCGTCTGACTGGTCTGCTCGAGAAAACCAATAATGATCTCAGAGAAGTGTCACTCCTGCTCCAAACAGGCAAAGACAAGGAAGCAATGGATTTGGTGATTACGTTTACCGAACTTTCACAGAAACTGCTGCGTATTCTCCAGCTCGGTAAACAGCGGGACATAATAGATTCCGCTTCCCTTACCGTAAACGGTACGGACATTACCGGATTTTATAACGAACTGAACAGTTTTTTCAGTGAACTGCAGGAAGCGTTCGAATCAAAAGACAGTGTACTCATCGGGGACATATTCGAATATGAGGTAGCTCCGCGGATAGACGATCTGCTTGCCGCTTTGAAACGTTATACAGGAGGGGATAGCGTCTCGTGACTTCTTTCCTTTTGCAGATGCGGTATACCGGGTTTGGAGACCAGACCGACCCGCAGACACTTATTATCTTAGTCGTTGTTTTTGTTCTTGTTATCGGGTTCTTTTACATGATAAACCGCATGTCTTCCAAAGGGAAGACAACCACCACATCAGGTAAGTCACAGCAAGGGTTTAATAAGAGAACATTCCGGAAAGAAGCGAAAACAGTCGGGCTGCCCGAAAAACACCGGTCTATGCTCGAGAAACTCGTAAAAAAGCACGGGGTCAGAAGCCCACTAGCGGTACTCCACAACTCCCCGCAGCTGGACTCACTCCTCCGAGATGCTCTCGATGAAATCGAGACGAGCAGCTCTCCGGAGGAAACAAAAGAAGTAGAAAAATTGATGCTCTTTCAGATCAAGCAGGTGATCGAACGATACGCCCAAGGTAAAAAGTCCCTTTCATCATCGCGGCAGCTGCGGATCAACCAGCCGATTGTCCTTACCACTGAACGGGGCAGTAAATATAAGAGCAAAGTAATTTCCAATCTGAGAGAGAGTATCCAGGTAACTCCGCCGCAGGATACGCAGAATAAAATCATTCAATGGAAGCGGTGGACCCCTCTCAGGGTCTATTTTCGCAAAGACAATGACTCGAACTTTTCGTTTCCCACCAAAGTAATGGGATATCGAAACTATAAAGGAGTTCCTACTCTCCTGCTCCAGCATTCTAAAGATGTCAAACAGTCACAGCAGAGACGGTACAGAAGGAAACCTCTCGAGAAACCTGCCTATTTTACCCGGGTCGCTATAATAGAAGAAGGTACGGGAAAGAAAAAACAGCGCCGCGCGGTTATCGATGAAAAAAGCAGGGTCTTAGGGACCGTACTCGAGGTATCTTCCGGCGGCTGCAGTATCAAAACAAGGACACCCCTGCGGTCCGAAGAGCTCATAAAAATCGAGTTCGAAACGGACAGGCGCAATAAGATTGTTGCTTTCGGTAAAATCCGTAACGTTCGCCGTGAACGGATGAGCGGGGCAGTCATGCACATTATGTTTACAAAACTCACCCGAAATAATCTCAATAAAATTAACTACTATATCTACGCGCAGGATGAAAATTATTGATTTATTTTTAACAATTATTTATTATTAAAAGCGTGAAAATAGTAGAATTAATAAATCTGGACAAAAAGGATATTCCGCTCCACTATCGAAATGAATACAGCGGAACCGCCGTATTCAAGACGAAGACGGACGAGCGTATCGAAAAGAAAGTCGAGTTCGTACTCGAACGCCTTGCCACCGGAGAAAAAGAGATCGAGATAAACTTTCTCGATGATATCGAATATCCCTTATTACCGTTAGCGAATGAACTAAAGCAGCATATTCTAGATCTCGATAATAAAGGAAAGCTCCCCTGATTCGCAAAATCTCCACCTCCGTACAGGACACGGTAGCATTAGGAAGAGAAATCACCTCCACACTCGGCCCGCGGGCAGTTGTATCATTGACCGGCCCGTTAGGAGCAGGTAAGACCGTTCTCGTAAAAGGGATTGCGTCCGGATGCGGAATAAGCGATACGGTAACGAGTCCAAGCTACACGATAATATCCGAATATAACGGCACTATTCCGCTGTACCATATCGATCTCTACCGGCTCGAAAGCGAAGAAGAGATAGATCTTCTCGGTCTCGAAGAGATATTGGCCGGAGAGGGGATCTCGGTTATAGAATGGGGAGAAAGGGCGGAGCATCTCCTGCCGGAAGATTGTCTCTACATAACGATTACGATAGAGGATGACGGAAGAAGAATCTTCACTCTCAGAGGGGAACACGAGAAGGATTTCGCTACATGATTGCACTTGCATTTGATACCTCTACAACAGTTCTCAGTATCGCTCTTCAGAATGGAAACAAATTCTACGAAGCGACGAGAATCATAGGGCTGACCCACTCTGAGAAACTGTTGCCGCTTATCGATACATTATTCGATGAAGCCGGGCTGGAACCGAATCAACTCGATGTAGTAATCTGTACGAAAGGACCCGGGTCTTTCACAGGGCTGCGAATCGGTATGGCTACGGCAAAGGGGCTTGCCGCGGGAGCTTCATGCGATCTCATCTCTGTTTCTACTCTCGACGTACTTGCTTTCCATCCCTTTTTGGAATACGTTACCGTAGTACCGGTCATTGATGCAAAAAAGAACCACTATTACGCGGCCCTTTATCAGCACAGCGGTCGTATTACCGACTATCTCGATATAGACGGAGAAGAGCTTGTTGAGTTTATATCAATGCACACTCCCGCTTTGATAACCGGTCCTGCGGCGTTTCACTTTTCAGATGCTGCTGACGGCCGCCGGATTTCACTGGATACGAGAACAGCATCAGGTACCGGATTTCCCCTTCTTCAACTCGGAGTCGAACGATGGCGGAAAGGCGCACGCGATGCAATATCCGAAGGACCTCTCTATATCAGGAAAAGCGATGCGGAACTGATGTTTGGGAAAAAACACAATGGACAATGACAAATATACTGAGCTGGATTTGATTCCTCTCGAAGTCGAAGAAGATGAAATCGAACAGCCGGAAGACGTGGATGCAGGTATTCTCGACCTCGACTGTGTTCACATGTGGCAGAAATCATACGAAAACAGTGTCCTCCCCTTCGTTATCCTAGATAAACAGCTTCGATTTCTATGGGAGAATGAACAATACAGAGAACAATTCAATAGAGGCAAAACCCGGTTTGGTGAACACATGGTAAAACTGTTTTCTAACTTTTTGGGAGAAGAGGACATCAGTAATATCTATCGGAATATCAAAACGGTGGATTCTGGATTCTCCTGGAGAGGACGGCTCGAAACCGGAGGCAGACAATTTAGGCGAATCATCGCTAACACGATGATCTTCCCCATATTCGGTTCTCATCCTAGTACGGTGGGCGCTTCATCTCCGGTCGGCTACGGCGCTTTGTTCGATAACGTAACGGAAGAATACCAATCCTTATTGCGTTCGACCTTCTTGAGCCTTCTCGAAGCTTCTAAAATGAAAGACAATGATACCGGCCGCCATATCGAGCGGGTAAACGAATATTCGAAGACGATCGCGTATGCCTTGTTCAACATGGAACATTATCCCGAAATCGATATGCAGTTCATTGACGATATCGGGTTTCTCGCCGCTATGCACGATGTCGGTAAAATCGGTACACCGGATGATATTCTCAATAAAACAGGACCGCTCGATGACCGCGAATGGAAAGTCATGAAGGAGCACACCATAAACGGTGCCTACATTCTCAGCACGTACTCGAACCCCATGGCAAAAGAAATTGCCCTCTTCCATCATGAACGGTGGGACGGGAGTGGTTACCCGTACAATCTTTCAGAAGACATGATTCCCCTCCCCTCGAGAATCGTGGCCATTGCCGATGTTTATGACGCCCTGCGTATGGAGCGCAGTTACAAAGAAGCGTACTCTCATGAAAAATCATTCGGTATCCTCGTCGAGTCATCGGGAACGCACTTCGACCCTCAGCTCATCTCGTTGATAGAAACCCAAGAGGCCGAGTTCGAGGCAATCTACAATCGGCTTGCGGATTAATCCTGTTTTTTATCGATTTTTTTTAGATCTTCGATCTGGGGAATACGGCTCGGATTTGCCTGAGCAGCAGCTTTGTTCTCTTCCTGAATGGCGTTGTACACTTCCAATCGGTACACTTTTACATTTTTTGGAGCTTTAATGCCGAGTTTTGCTTGGTCCCCTTTGATGTCGACGATAGATATTTCTATCTGGTCTCCGATGATTATACTCTCGTTTATGCGGCGGGCTAATATCAGCATACCGATTACGCCTTTAATCCGGCCAGTTCATCCAATATGTGGTGGCGGACCTTCCATTTCGGATTGTTAGAGATAGCCTGTCTTCCGATCCGATCGACCTTATTGACAATAATCGGTCCCTGCAGATTGGCAGTCATCTTCTGCTGGTTCTCCGGTATCGTAACAATAGCGAACACCAAAATATTCTCTTGTGTTGTAATACCGATTTCGGCCAGCTCATCATCCGGCACATCGATTTCATAATCAGGGCGGAAGACGAACGGATTTATCAAGATAAACGCTATTTCGGGGACTTCCATAGACTGGAGCCAGTAAAACGGCTGCTGTTTTGCATCGATAAGCACATAATTTTTAAGGCTTTCAAATCCAAGGATCCCGAAGGGGAATACTATTTTTTGTCTTTCATCAACATCGATAACGCCGTACGGTTTGGTATGAACCTGCATATTTGCTACTTCGTCCCCCTATCTAAGAAAATCGAGCAGAGTCGGCCGGAGAATTCTTCCGGCAGTCTGCAATGCTGCTTTGTGGGTGTATTCGAGCATTTTCAAATTTGTGATAGCCGCGGCCATGTCCAGGTCCGTCTCTCTCGAATCATTTCCGACAACCTTCGGGATCTCGGCATCGATTCGCTTTGCAATAAACTGGAGCCGTTCATCCTGAGCTCCGAGCTCAGCCATCTCCGTGAGCACGTTATTGAGGGCCGAATCAATACCCCGCAAGGCGGACCCACCGGTGTCTATTACATCACCATTATAGAGAGAATCCCGCACGTGTATGATCATGTCGTACATAGAGCCCCCGGTAATTCGAGCATCATCGGCGATGTTGTTGGGGGGCAGGTGGCCGTTCTCGGAAAGGACACCCAAATCTTTGAAAACCGTCGACTCGCCTACATCCTCCATCCAGAGCTGATGGGCCGTGGTTGTCTGAAGTACGAGAGAGTTCTGCACCGGATCGAGCTTTGCTTTTACCGAAACATCGGCGCTGTTTATCTTAGCGATAATTGCGTGGACCGTATCTCCGGCCCTCAGCTGGATCTCGGTCCCGTCGATCATAATTGCACTGTCTGCAGGCACCTGATAATTTACGGCATCTCTCGATGCAATCAACGTCTGCTGCTCGGCCCAGAACGCTTTGTTACCAACCACCCCGGTATTTACATAACTGCCGTCTGAAATTTCGGCCATGCTGTTGTGGATCGTGCCGACATATTCGACATCGGTTATCACTTTCCCTACCCCTTCCCGTACATGCCCCTCTACAGTGCGGAATGGCTCACTCTGGTTCCTGTCTCCAGCGAACAGGTATGTTCCTTCCGGCCCTCGTGCATTGCCGATTTCGACCAGCTCATTGAGCAGCTGATTTACCTCTTCGGCCATGTAGGTGGTCTCCTGCTTGGAGAAGGTCCCGTGCGCGCCCGCTACAGCGATCTCTCTTACCCGCTGGAGAATGTTGACTGTTTCCTGCATGTATCCTTCCGCGGTTCTATACTGACTTTGAATGGTACCGACATTGTCCGCAAACTTCGTAAGCCGGGTAAGGGCCGATTTGAACCGTACGGAATGGGCGGCGGACACGGGGTCGTCCCGAAGGTTTAAGATCCTGGTCTGACCTGCAATTTTATTCTGCATATCATTCATCTTCCATTCCCGGAGTCTGAGATGATGCTGCATGTCCATATTCGGTAAATAGGTACTCACACGTTTCATTTACTCTACACTCCCATCCTGTTTATCAGTACATCGAGCATATTGTTGACCTCTGAGACATATCGGGCAGCGGCAGTATACCCGTGCTGGAACTTGATCATCTGGGCGAGCTCCTCATCGATATTTACCCCGGAAATCGATTCTCTCATATCCTTGAGCTCTTTCATAACGAGGTCCTCGGTTTGGAGGGCCAACTCCGCCTCCTCGCCTTTGAGCCCCGCTTCCGCGACGGCGGAAGAGAAATATTCATCGAAACTGGTCAATTTTCCGACCATGACCGGCTTGTTTCTAAGGGACGCTATCTCCAAGGCGGCGGAGCCGTCACCCGGCTCAGCGGGCCTTCCATTCTCACCAAACCCGGCCGCGATGGAGCGTACATCCTCCATAACACCCCGGTTTACTTCGATCCATCCGGAAGGATGGCTCAACGGAGCAACGGAGTAATCGAGCTCACCCCCTTGAAGTGCCAGAACAGCATCCGGGCCGCCCCAGTCATAAGCGCCGTCACCACCGCTTGCTTCGAGCATACCGGCATATCCGACGAGAAACTGTCCCGAATCTTCGATATGCCGTATTACGAAATCGGGATTTTCGCGCAGATCGGCAGGGGTCGCTTTCATAACCAGTCTGTTGTTTCGGTCAAGTCCTGCTACTACCTCGGACCCGGAGGTGTTGATGCGTCTGATTACCGCCCCCACCGTGTCATTAGGACCGTAGGGTATTTCAATGAGACCCTCGGGGGACGAAAGTGTTAATGTTCCTTCGATTCCGATATGCTGTTCCATATCGAGTCCGTTTCTGCCGGTAATCCGATAGATGTAGCTCGAGTCGAAGGTCCCGTCACCGTCTCTGTCATAATTGCCTAAAACATTGTTGATTGCGGGATACTCGGTAAAAAAGTCCTGTCCTGTCCTTCCGTTTAGTCCCCACGCTTCTCGATGGACCGAATTGACCATATCTACAAAGTTTATGGTCATCATATCCAGTTTCTGTATCTCCCCGCGCACGTCACTATCACGCAGCTCGACCAGACCGGCCAATTTTCCTCCCCGGAACTGTGCCTGTTCTCCGTTCGCCTGCCAGACCACATCCGAATAACCCTCATTCTGAGGGTTTGATTCGGTAGTCAGAAGGTGGGTGTTTCTCCCCTGAATTACAATGAGGCCCGCCGTGTGAACGGTAAACTCATCCGGGTCGCGATTATCGACTGTTATATTGATCAAAGAAGAGAGTTTCTCCACGAGGAGGTCCCGCCGGTCCAGCAGGTCGTTGGGGTTATCTCCCATCGCTTTTACTTTGACAATCTGCTCGTTGAGATCAGCAATATCGGTAATAAAACCGTTTATCTGCTCTACGGTGGCGGTTACATCCTGTTCTAGCATCTCCCGTATCTCTTTGAGGCCGTGGTACCTGTGCTGTATGCCTTCGATTAGCATCTGCCCCCGGTGGGCAACCGATTTCCGTACTGCTGTCTCAGACGGATTAATGGATAACTCCTGCCAGGATTCCCAGAACTTGTCCATCAACGCCCGCACACCCAGGTCGGTCGGTTCGTTGTAGACCTGTTCGACCATCAGCAGGTACTTGTCCCGCGCGCCCCAGTACCCCTGCCCGTTTGCCCGTTTGACGATGCGCCCCTCGAGAATTTCGTCTTTAATTCGCTCGATCGAGGCGACTCCCACACCCTGCCCTATCTGCCCGGGCGTTTCTTCGCGGTTGAGCTGCGGAACGTAGAGCGGATCGGTGGGGTTGAGCTGGACCCGCTGCCGGCTGTATCCTTCAGTTCCGGCATTGCTGAGGTTGTGTCCGACTGTGGTCAAACCCTGCTGATGAGCAATGAGACTTCGTTTGCCCATTTCTATTCCGGTAAAAGTGGACTGCATTTTTTTCCCCTATAGTTTAATTCACCTATAATCGGTGGCTGATGACCATTGGATCGGTTTCCTTGCTGGTCTCCTTGCCGTCCTTTGCATAAATTTTGCCTTTACGGTGCGGAAAAACCTCTTCCAATATGTGGTTCATCGTTTCTCTCATCGAACTGATATAGGTATCTATACCTGCTGTGATACTCTGCATCTGGTACACTGCCAACTTTAGTTCACGATAGAGATATCCGAGTCTGTCCCGCTCCCCGGTGGGAAGATGGACGATAACGTGGTAAAAGTTGGCCCGGCTTTCTTCTCCGGTATAGCTGCAAAGCTCCTCAAACAAGGAATCCCGCTCCTCTTCGAGCACCTGAATCCGTTCGGAAGTTTTTTGACTCTCTTCTATTGCTCCGTTGAGGTTTTTCCAGTCTTTATCGAAAAGATGCTGCTTAACTTCGAGTTCCTGATCACAGAACTGTTTTATAGCATGAATTTCTTCCGAAATTGCATCTGTTAATCTTTCTACGATCGTCTGTTCCATTTATGCTGGTACTCCTTATTCTTATTCTCGGTGTTTTTACCCTTTGGTTGAGTGATTCTTGCGAAGATGCTGAAAAACTGGTAATACATAATTATGGAAGATAAATCTAAAAAACCTGTGTGGAGAGACGATTACACCGTCCGTTCGTACGAAGTAAACAGAATGCAGGTCATCCAGTTTCCCAATCTCTGTCATTACCTGCAGGAGACCGCTTGGCACCACGCCGAAAACCTCGATTTCGGCTATTTCGACCTCGAAAAAAAGGGGCAGATGTGGGTCCTTGCCAGATTGGTAATAGAGATGGAAAAATTTCCGAGGTGGAATGATTCGATTACCGTTGAAACCTGGCCTAAGGGGACCGAGCGACTGTTTGCACTGAGGGATTACGTGATTTCCGACAAGGAGGGCAGCAGACTGGGGGCTGCCGCGAGTTTTTGGCTCGTTCTCGACAGTACATCCAAAAAACCGCTGCGGCTTACCCAATTCAGGCACGATGTGCCGCTTTCAGAAGATAGACACGGTATAGATGAATCGTACAGCAAAATTCCGTCTCTCGAACCGAATGAACTCGGAACACCGTCTCTACGGGAAGTCCGCTTCAGTGATCTCGATCAGAACAATCATGTCAATTACGTCCAGTACATTCGGGGAATTATCGACACCTATCCGCTTCAATATCACTCCGGGCATACCATCCGCAGGTTTGAAATCAATTACATGGCTGAGGCCGTGTATGGGGATAACATGGAAATCTTTTCTGCCGACCGCCCGGAACACACTCTTCATTCCGTAAAAAGAGGCGGGGTCGGCGAAGAATTATGCCGGGCCAAAATATACTGGAGTTAGACGCCGGTCCGCACTGGCGGGTAATTCAATAATCAGTCCTCTCGAGTATTCTCTTGTCTTTGAGCAGAATCGAGTTTCCCGGTACCTGCTCGAGTCCATTGGAAAGCAGTTTTTCGGCCTGCTCGTAGCTGCCGCTGTTGTACAGTTGTGCAAACCGGTTGTGTATATCGGCGGCGTAGTTGTGTCTGAAGACCCCCGCGGCTTCGCTCAGCTTGCGGCTTTTACCTACCAGCTCTTCAGCTTCTTCAATGATATCCAGACCGGCAAGCCACCCTTCCTCTTCTACTGTGTTCCGGGCTTTTTTGAGGTAGAGAAAAACGGAATACTCTTCAAATCTCTCCTGCGGTAATTTGTTTTGACTGTAGCTCTTCTTCAAAACGGAAATAGCTTCTCCGAACGGAAGCCGGTTTATTTCGGTATACACCCGCTGGTCTTCGATTTTGTAGAGATACTGTTCGGCATCGGTCGTTTCGATAAAACCATCCGAGAGTTTCTTTTGTACAAAAGATTTCGCGTGTGAAAAATCGTTTTGCCGGATAAATGTCGTTACCTTATTATTTACGAGAATGTTGGCAAGGTCGCGGTATTTATTTCTGTTTCCGTACAGTTCGGTTATCAGCTCTAAGAAATCGAATGCCCTGTCATACTGCGTTTTTTGGTTTAACAGGGCCGCGTAATTGGTGAACTCTTTTACGAGCGCCTTCTCAGCTTCTTCGTCCTTGAGGATGGTGTAGCGGTCGACCGCCAGTTCGACCGCCCGGTGGTAATCCCGGGTACGCTCTAAAGCTGCTATCCTGTTCTGCAGTACAAAAGAGAGGAGCCCCCGGTCATCCGTCTCGGTCCGGAGCCTGTAGTTGCCGGGCGGAACGTAGGTGTACCCGGTGCGGCCGAACTTGTCGAAAAACTGTTTCTTCTCACCCGGCTTGTATCCGAACGAGTTTGTAGTCTCTACATCTATCGGGCCCTCGTCCGTTTCGACAGTACAAAAAACATGGTCCGGCGTATTGATGGTCCCGACGGAAAGGCCGACCGAACGGGCCAAGATCGTATACAGCAGAGAAGATGAGACACAGTTGTACACGCCTGTATCCAGGAGAACATCGAGCCTGGTCTGCTCTTCCCGGTACACCCGGGTGACGGTTTCATGCATAAAAGCGAGCACGCGGTCGCCGAGCGGCTGTTCGTCCCCATTCTCTTCTGCCTGGAGAGAACGCTTTAACTGTGCTATAATTGAATCGAGCCGACTCATGTAGGGGGATAGGTCCTGCGGGTCTGAGCCCGAGAGAATCAGCCCATAGGAGGAAAGCTCTTTTATACTGAGGGGAACATCTTCCAACGCGAGCTTTCGGGCCGCATCGGAAGGAGTAATATCGGGGAAATCCTCTCCATAAACAGGTAAAAAAGAAACCAGTAACAGGAGAGCTGTTAATACTATAGATAATTGTATTTTCTTCATGTAACTATTTTCCGCCATATAGTGTATTTATTATATTAATCACAACGTACGTGAAAAACAACCATTTTTGAAGAAACAAAGAAGAGGAGTTAAACATGACAGTGGACAAAGACTTGATTATTATCGGCGGCGGGGCCGCCGGCTTGAGTGCGGCACAGTACGCGGCCCGTTCCAATCTCGACGTGGTGCTTTTTGAAGAAATGGCCACCGGGGGACAAATACTTATCATCGATAATATGGAAAACTATCCGGGATTTCCCGAACCTGTAGAGGGTTTCGAATTTTCTCAGCGAATGGAAAAACAGGCAAAGCAGTTTGGAGCGGAGATCGTCTTGACTACTGTCAAGGGCATGGAAAATAAAAACGGCTACTTTACGGTGGAAACGGGGAAAGGGACCTATACGACCTACGCCGTGATTTTGGCAACAGGGGCGAAACATAAACACCTCGACATTCCGGGAGAAAAAGAGTTTACAGGCAGAGGAGTGTCTTACTGTGCCACCTGCGACGGCCCCTTTTTCAGAGGGAAAAAGATACTGGTAGTCGGAGGCGGGGATGCTGCCTGTGATGAGGCCGGTTTTCTCGCAAACTTGAGTGAAAACGTGGTGCTTATTCACAGAAGGGACCGTTTTCGGGCCCAGAAGGCATTAGCCGAGCGGGTCCTGAACAATCCCAATATCGAAGTGCGGTTCAATACGGTTGCAAAAGAGATTCGCGGAAAAGACAAAGTGGAGAAAGTGCTTCTCGAAAAGACCGACAGCGGGGAGAGTTACGAAGAAGAGATGGATGCGGTTTTTATCTTTGTCGGTTCTATTCCCCAGACACAGCTCGTCCCCGAACTCTCCAAAGATGAGGGAGGGTATATCGTCACTAACCAGAGAATGGAAACGGAAGTTCCCGGTCTGTACGCGGTCGGCGACCTGCGAAATACGCCTTTCCGGCAGGTCGTTGTCTCCGCTTCGGACGGGGCCATTGCCGCCCATTGCGCTTCCCAATATATTGACGATATAAGAGGAGAGGCGTATAAATAAAAGTCAGTTTTTATGATGAAGAAGCTTCTTTTATTCCTCCTTGTCGGAACCCTCTTTTCGTCACCCTGCTTTGCGCATCCCGGGTTTTGGGAAAGCGGTTCGAGTGAAGAGGTAGTGACTCGACTCCTCGATGAAATGAGCGATGAGGAGATGCTCGGACAGCTTTTAATGTTCGGTTTCGGGGGCACGACCCCTTCGCGGGAAATCATGGACTTTATCAGTGAGCGTTATATCGGAGGAATAAAGATTTTTGGGTGGAACGTATCTACCCTCCCCCGGCTTGTCAAAACAGTGGGAGAAATGCAGAAAAAGGCCGAAGAAACTCCTCATCAAATACCTCTTCTCATAGCAACGGACCAGGAGGGGGGCTGGGTACGCCATGTAAAGGAGGAGACATCCATTACTCCCGGCAACCTCGCTATCGGAGCTACCGGCCTCCCCTACGATGCCTACATGACCGGCTACTACATCGGTCAGGAGTTAAAAGCACTCGGGATCAACATGAACTTTGCGCCAACGGTGGATGTATATACCAATCCCGCGGCACATGTCATAGGCCCGCGCGCGTTCTCCCAGGACCCTGTCATGTCCGGCCAGCTTGCCGTAGCGTACTATCACGGCATGAAGGAAGCGGGTGTTATCTGTACTGCAAAACATTTTCCCGGCCACGGAAACGCGGATAAAGATTCTCACGGTGCCCTGCCGATAATAAAATCATCACTCGATGAACTATGGGAAAATGACCTTGTACCGTATCGATTTCTCGTCAAAGAAGGGGTCCCTGCTATTATGAGCGGCCATCTCGCGTTCCCTGAAATTACCGGCGATGAGACGCCGAGTTCTCTCTCGGCCTTTTTTCAAACCGAACTGCTCCGTGACCGGCTCGGGTTCGAGGGACTGCTCATAACGGATGATTTGCGGATGCACGGTGTGACCCAAACCGGATTCGGTGATGTTGAAATCGCCCGCCGGGCGGTCGAATCAGGGGCCGACATCATCATGCTTTCAGGTACTCCTGAACTGCAGAAACAGGTATGTGACCGATTTTTGTCCCTTATGAAAACAGATAAAGAGTTTCATTCCAGGGTCCGGGAAGCTGCAAAACGGGTACTTACGGTCAAAGCCGATTATTTAAGAGGCGAGTCGAGCGTACCGCTCTACCCGGATGAAGAACAACTCACTGACCACATACCCAATCCTGAAGGGAAAAAGTTTTTTTTTGAGCTGGCCTGCAGAAGTGTCACCGTTATTAGAGAGGAGCTTCTCCCCTTTCGACCGGAAGAAGAGGAGAAAGTCCTCCTTACCGGACAGTACCGAGAGTTTATAGAGGCAGGAAAAAATCGGTTTCCACAGGCGGATGAATATTATTTCCCCTACAGCCCATTTTACTATTCGCTAAGCAGTTACAAAAACAGACTTGTACGAATGGCAGACAGGTATGATACGATAGTTTTCTGTCTGTCCAATCCCAACAGCCTCGATATCCTCAAAAGCCTCGAAGAGACGGAAGCGGAGATTATTGTCTTTTCCGTTCTCACGCCGATCTATCTCCGGGAAACATCTTGGGTAAAAACGGCAATTGCCGTCTACGGTGTGGGAGAAGATTCTTTTAACGCGGGTTTCGCCGTGCTCGCCGGCGATTATAAGGCGGAGAGTACATTACCGATATCAATTACTTCCGGAGAGCATTGATTGTTTTGGGATGGCACCTGCTTACCCGAAAAGACGTTAAACACCTCATCCCCTTTTTGACCGAAAAAGAGTGGGCCTGCATGACCCTTTCCTCGCAGCTTGCCAAAGCTCCCCGACTCGGGGGTGATTTTTCACCGCTGCGCACACCGATCTACGTGTACGCGGATGAACAGAAGCGTACAATTCACGGAGTATTGGCCTTTCTCAAACGTGGAATCGTCGTCCCTTATTGGTTCGAACCCGGAGCAGTACGTTTAAACGGAGATATCACCGGAATTATCCGAAAAAAAGAGAACCTCATCAACACGGTTTTAGGCCGGACCTGCTGTGTCGGAGAAATGGAGACGGTAATAAGGAGATCACCGATCGAGGTCAATTACAAAACAATGATTATGAACGGGGAGCTGCAAGACTATACGGTTACCCCGCCGTATACAGACATCGAAATAAAACAGGCGACTCCGAATGACGCGGACAGGCTGTTCGATCTCCAGGAAGGGTATGAAAAGGAAGAGGTACTTATCGATCCGGCGCGATTCAATCCGAGAAGCTGTCTGCTCCATCTCAAACAGATTTTAGAGGAGCAGCTCGTCTATTACATTGAGTTCGACGGCATACCCATCGCAAAAGCAGGAACAAACGCACTGGGGTTCGAGTACTGTCAATTAGGCGGAGTGTATACGGACGTACGGTTTCGAAACAGGGGGATCGCTACGTTTCTCATCCGCTATTTGACCAGGGAAATACTGCGCTATCGAAAAAAAGTCTCTCTTTTTGTAAAAGAACAAAACCATCCTGCAATCAATATGTACAAACGGTGCGGTTTTTCGCTGCAGGGAGATTTTAGAATCACCTATTACCGGGGATGACCGAATCCCCCCCCCTGCGTTGACCCTTAGAGACAGATATGGTTCAATTAATAGTATGAATGTTCTCATGGTCACCAGCGAAGCAGTGCCGTTTGCAAAAGCAGGGGGCTTAGCCGATGTCGTTTCTTCGCTTTCCGCCTCACTTGCTGCTGAGGACCTCTCCTGTGATGTAAAAGTGGTTATGCCGCTCTACGGTAGTGTCGACAGGGCCGGTCTAAAGGATACCGGTACGGTCCTCTCCGTCCCCGACGGCTACGATGAACACGAACTTCGGCTCTTCGAGCAGACACTGCCGCATACGAGCGTTCCGGTCTATTTTCTCGAAAATCCCGCCCTGTTCGGCAGACCCGGAATTTACGGGGAACGGGATACTCCGGAGTACAGGGACAATCCCCGCCGATTTTCCGTACTAAACCGTGCCGTATTCGAGCTCTGCCGCAGGCTGGAATGGATTCCGGATGTTCTCCACTGCCACGACTGGCCGTCAGCTCTTGCACCGGCCTACCTGAACAGCTGTGAGAAAACCGGGGCATTCCGGGACACCGCATCGGTGTTTACTATTCACAACCTCGGGTATCAGGGGCTCTTTTCCAAACACGATATCCATTATACCGGCCTTTTCCCCGAAATGTTCCGTGACCCCGATACGCCCTATAAAGGAATCCTCAATTTTCTCCAGACAGGGCTCATCCATGCGGACGTGTTGACTACAGTCTCTCCCACATATGCAGCGGAAATCCAGACCCCTGAACACGGTTTTACCATGGACAAGCTTCTTTCCCGAAGGAAAGATGATCTTTTTGGGATTTTAAACGGCATCGATTACGAGGAATGGGACCCGGAGCATGACCCGTTGATCCCGTTCCATTTTTCCCATCAAAATCTGACGAACAAGAAAAAAGTAAAAGCGTTCCTTCAGCGCAAATGCGGGTTCCCCGAATCGGAGACTGTCCCGCTCGTGGGGATGGTAAGCCGTCTCGTGGAACAGAAAGGCTTCGCCGAACTGTGCGGACCGGGTTACGGCAGCTTAGAGCGGATCTGCCGAGACATGGATATCCAGGTTGTCATAATCGGGACGGGCGAACGGTGGTGCGAAGATGAACTGAATCGGCTGCGGGAGGTACTCCCCAATCTCCACGCCTTTCTCGAGTTCAACAACAGGATGGCCCACCTCATTGAGGCCGGGAGTGATTTCTTTCTCATGCCGAGTGAATATGAACCGTGCGGGCTGAATCAGCTCTACTCGCTGCGGTACGGCACGCTTCCTATCGTAAACCGGACGGGAGGATTGGCGGATACGGTCGTACCGTATTCTTATCAGTCCACTGTCGGGGATGCCACCGGGTTTCATTTGGATGAGCTTACTCCGGAGGGGATTTACCACACAGTCAAACGAGTTCTTGCGCTCTATGCGGACAACCCGGAACAGATACAACAGATGCGTGTTAATGCCATGCAGCGCCGTTTTTCCTGGGAGAGGAGTGCACACGCTTACAGTGACCTCTACGCGAAGGCCGTAGAGCGTAAGCGGAAGTGAGGAAGAAACCGGTTAATTCACGATATCCGGTGTATTTTCCGCTCGATCTTTCGCTCCAGCCGCTGTTTTCGCCGTTTCAATTCCGAGCGGACATCCCTCATTACTGCATATTTCTCGAGGAGCGTGTCGACAATCGGTAATGCCCGATCAGGTTCTTTTACACGGTGCTCGAAGTACTTTGCCAGCTCCACCCCTGCAAACAAGGACGCACCGTCTTTCCACATCGCTTCCCACACCACTACCGCCTCTTCCCATCTGCCCTGCCGCTTCAGCAAGAGGCTCAAGTTCTTTCCGGACCGATGATCTCCGGCTTCGAAACAGGAGGCGAGAAGCTTTTCTCCGTTGTCGTCGCCCCGGGCGGCGAGATAATTGCCCAATGAACGGCCGTCTATATCGCCGCTGTTTTTCGGTTCAGTGAGGATGCCGTTGATTTTTCCGTAGAGATGTACTAAAGAGACGATGTCCTGCCGGTTGTGCTCGAATACGGCAGCGAGCTGACCGGTTTTTCCCGTGTTTAGATAGGAGAAGTAGAGATCGGGTACCATGAATCCGGGAACATCGAGCTTGCGGGAAAGACCCAACACCTGCTCCTCGATATTTCCGAGAGAGCACGCTCCGATGCGGTTTTTCCACAGCCGTCTCGAATGGTGAAGCAGGTCGACCTGATGAACGAACCGAAAATCAATGCGGTGCATTAGAAACTTTGATTCGAGAAGCCTGCTGTCGAAGCTCTTTCCATTGTAGGAGACGTACACAGCTTCCTCGCACAACCGCTCACAGATGAGTTGTAAAAATTCGTTTTCACCGGGGAAATCGGCTAAAAAGTACTGCTCGGTGGTAAGTTCGTCCCCTTCAACCCGCCCGAAACCGGCGAGAAAAACAACATTACCCACCCCGCCGCTCAATCCGGTGGTCTCCAAATCGAAGAATACCACCCGGGGCGCACCCGGAGGCACGGCCGGAGGCCC
>CAZKZZ010000021.1:20443-36490 GCA_964557375.1 uncultured Spirochaetales bacterium
GACCCGGGGAGATCAGGCCGCAGAGGGGCGTGCTCCTCGGGCCGTACGATCTTGCCTCCCCCCTTCTCCTGCAGTTCTCGTATAGCAGCGAGTCTGCCGCTCAAACTGCCCCGTTCTTTACCCACTCGGTCCCTCCGAAGATTCCATCCACCCGCGCAGAAAGCCGATAATTTCATGTTTCGGATTGTGCGCCGGAGGTGCCGGTCCGGCAATATCCTTCGGGGCTTCCGGCCCGATGCAGGAGGGGCACCCCCGCTCGCACGGGCAGGAGATGACCAGTTCATAGCAGGCGGGTATGATCTTATCGATATTGTGCACGAACCCTTCCGAGAGGCCTGTCCCGCCGGGGTACATATCGTAGATGTAGAGGGCGGGACAATCGAAATGGGGGTCTTTGAGCCGCTCGGCAACCCCGATATCCCGTGCATCGCAGAGGAGAAATACGGGAGCGACATTTTTGATGAGGGTCCCGAGCTTTCCGATGATCAGTTCCTGAATATATTCACTGAACGAGTGAAAGATGGATCCGGCCGAGGTATCTTCTGTAAACAGCAGGGCGCTGCTCCTGGTGTGCATCTCTTCTTCGGGCAGAAAGATATCACCATATCCTACGTTTTCATGGGTGTGATACCGCAGTTTTTTGAATTTCGCGACCTGAGAGCGGACGAGAACATCACCGATTACGATATGTACCTCTGCACCGGTGCTCCGAGAATCCTCCTCGAGCACTTTGATATCGGTTTTTACGATTGCGTCGGTATAGAAGTTGACATCGGTCGATTCGACAAAACACTTCCCGTTTTCAATATCGAGCTTGCCCACCATAAACTGGTCGCCCCGGTGGATATACACCGCGCCCTCGAAGAGCAGTTCTTTTGCGGAGGGCCGGTCCATCTCCCCGATTACCGCGTTCTTACCTTTTGTGGTGTCGATGATAATCACATTCTCCGAAGAGGCGCTTCGCAGAGATATCTGTTCGGACGGATAGGACCGTTCGGACCAGTACCATGCCCCTTCCGTGTACCGCACGATGCCGCTCTCCTCCAAGTAGGCGAGTAATTCCTCTACCGGACCGCCGAACTGCTCCCCCTCCTTGAAGGGAAGTTCGAAAACGGCGCATTTGAGATGGTCGAGGAGTATGTAGATGTTGTCCGGATCCACCCAGGCCGATTCGGGAGACTGTGAGAAAAAATATTCGGGGTGCCGTACCATGTACTGATCGGCAGGAGAGGCCGAAGCGATCATCACCGCGAGGGATTCCTCGTTTCGTCTTCCCGCCCGTCCCGCCTGCTGCCAGGCGGAAGCGATGGAGCCGGGAAGTCCCGCGAGAACAGCTGCATCGAGACGTCCGATATCGATTCCGAGCTCCAGTGCATTTGTCGAAACCACACCGTTAATCGAACCGTCTCGCAGTCCTTTCTCAATGGCCCGCCGTTCGTTGGGCAGGTAGCCCCCCCGGTACGGCTCCACCCGTATTCTGCTGTCATTTGTATACACATTTGCCAGGCTGCTGTTGATGTACGAGGCAATGAGTTCGGTCCTCACCCGGGAGCGGGCAAACACGATGGTCTTTATGCCCTCTTTTAGAAACCGGAGAGCGAGCTTTTGGGACTCCCCCACAACGCCTTTGCGGATCCCCTGTACTCTGTCGACCAACGGGGGATTGTAGAGAACGACGTTTTTCTTCCCGGAAGGGGCGCCGTTGTTGTCGACGAGAGTGACGTTATCCTCGATAATCCGCTCCGCGAGCTGGGCGGGGTTTCCGATAGTAGCAGAGCAGCAGACAAAAAGCGGTTCGCTGCCGTAAAACCGGGCAATCCGCTTGAGCCGGCGTACGACATTGGTCATGTGAGAGCCGAATACACCCCGGTAGGTGTGTACCTCATCGATTACCACAACGCGCAGGGCACTCATAAAGGAAATCCATTTGGGATGGTTGGGCAGAATCCCGGTGTGGAGCATGTCTGGATTGGAGATGACGATTCTGCCCGTTGTTCTTGCAGCTACCCGCACGGATGACGGTGTGTCCCCGTCATAGGTGTTAACTTTAACAGGGAGCGCACCTTCTTCGATAATCCCGTTCAATTCCGCCTGCTGGTCCTGGGAGAGCGCCTTGGTGGGGAAGAGAAACAGTGCCCGCGCGCTCTCATCCTCGAGAAGTTTCTGGAGAACCGGAAGATTGTAGCAGAGGGTCTTTCCGGAAGCGGTAGGGGTGACCACTACAATGTGATTCCCCGCCTCTACCTGCTCGAAACTGGTCAACTGATGGGTATAGAGCCTTTCAATGCCCCTGCCCTGGAGAGATTTTTTCAGCAGCGGATGGAGGCCTTCGGGCAGCGGGGTATACCGGCCCTCTTTTTTCGGTATTGGTTCCCAATGGGCAACCGAAGAGAGAAACACTTCATCCCGGGTGAGTTCATCTAAGAGTGATTTCAAAGACGCCATGGGTGGAGTGTACCACTTTTTTGTTGCTCCACGCAATCTTTGCTTGACCACGCTGTGGTCTCTTCTTAGTATAAAAGGGAGGAGGCCGATTGTGGCACAAGTGTTATCGATTGTATTGGGCGGAGGTAAGGGGACCCGTCTCTATCCGCTTACAAAAGAACGGGCAAAACCCGCAGTACCTTTCGGGGGAAAATACAGATTGGTCGATATTCCGATTTCGAACTGTCTTCATGCCGATTTTAGGCGGATCTACATACTCACCCAGTTCAATTCCACATCCCTGCACCTGCACCTCGCTTCCACCTACATTTTCGATACATTCAGTACAGGTTTCGTAGAAATCCTGGCAGCGGAACAGACATTCGAAAACAACAGCTGGTATCAGGGTACGGCCGACGCGGTGCGTAAGAACTTTATCCATTTTCACACCCAATCTCCCACCCACTACATCATACTCTCCGGCGACCAGCTCTACCGGATGGACCTCGGTGAAATGTTTGCTCAGCACGAGGAAACAGGAGCTGATATCACTGTGGCCACAACCACGGTCAACAGAGAAGACGCTTCCGATTTAGGCATTCTGCGAACGGACAAGAAGAGTATGGTAACCGACTTTCTGGA
Organism: uncultured Spirochaetales bacterium; assembly: GCA_964557375.1. Lineage (GTDB taxonomy): Bacteria > Spirochaetota > Spirochaetia > SPDA01 > CAZJBZ01 > CAZKZZ01. Next base: position 23,510 of record CAZKZZ010000021.1, read on the forward strand.
AAAACCGGGAGCGGAAAAAAACATAGAAGATTTTAGAATTCCCAAGGAGCTCCATCCGGACACCGAGCAGTACATGCGGGGAAAGGAATACCTCGCTTCGATGGGCATCTACATTTTCAATGCTGACACAATGGAAGAGCTGCTCGACAATGACTACACCGATTTCGGTCATGAAATTATCCCCATGGCCATCGGAGAAAAAAAGGTGGATGCTTACATATATTCCGGTTTTTGGGAAGATATCGGAACGATCAAATCTTTTTACGAGACCAATATCAATCTAGCTTCACTCCAGCCGGATTTCAATTTCTACGATGAGAAAAACCCAATCTACACCCACAAACGGTATCTCCCCGCTTCAAAGTTCAACTTCTGTACGATTTCCGAATCCCTCACCGCAGAAGGGAGTATTATTACCAACGCATCGATTGTAAAATCCATAATAGGTATTCGTACTGTCATCGAATCCGGGGCCAACCTCGACGGGGTTATCTGCATGGGCGAAGATTACTACGAAACGGAAGAACAGAAACAGGAAAACCGAGATAAAAACATCCCTCACATGGGAATCGGCAGGGCCTGCATTATCAAAAAGTCAATTATCGATAAAAACGCGCGGATCGGAGACGGGTGCAGAATCGGAATAGATGCCGGAAAGCGAGAAGACGGCGATTACGGCAACTATTACATCAGGGACGGGATCATACTCATTCCCAAAAAGGCGGTCATACCGCCGGGAACGGTCATTTAACCGGTTAGAGCATGTACAATAATAGTGTCCGATTCGGGGAAGGGAAGCTCCTTAAGAGAGCCCGGAGGGACCCAGCGGACCGCCTGATGCTCCTGTAAATCGAGCCCACTTGGGTCATCAATCTCGATTAGATATGCCTGCAGTTCATACTTGCTGCTGCCGTTTGCAAAAAAGCCGGTACAGAACAGTTCTCCCACGGATATGTTTACTCGAAACTCTTCGAAAAACTCACGTTTCAGCGCTTCGGGGGGAGATTCCCCCTTGCGCACCTTGCCGCCGGGGAACTCCCACCGTTCACCGATACTCGACCCCGGTTTACGCAGCGCTATGAGAAAATTTCCGTTTTTTTCAGCGATACCCGCCGTGGTTACCCGCATACCGCCTTAGAGAAAGAGCACGGAGGGCATAATAAAATGAAGAATTGCAACAATAATTGCGAGGAGACCGATAATCGACCTGTTTTTTATCACTATATTATCGATTTTCTCTACCGTCTCGGACTCAACTGTTGATTTCATTTTATAATAGTTTAAGAACAGGGTGAATCCGACGAGAAGACCGAACAACGCGGGGAGCAGATCTCCTACAACCGGAATATCTCCCTGAGTAACACTGAGTAACTTCAAAATTCCGAAAATAAAGGTGAGAATTCCGAGAATCAACTGAAAACTACCGTTGGTCAGCGCCTCTCGCAGCCGGGTCAACCCGCCGAATTTCTGCTCGAGGTAATCAAAAGACAACACTAACCCGCCAACCAACAACGTTATGATAGATAAAAAATAAAATTGTACCATTGTTCCCTCCGGTAACCTTCCTTATACTTATAGGATATATAATTCGTTACCTGCGGTCAACAAATATTCGACTATTTTTCGCCAACACCGCCGGTCACATTTGTGCGCTATAGTATCCCTTACTCGACCTCCGGCCGTAATTTCGTCTCGACAACAGAGGTCTCATCCCCGAACGAGATCTCGGCAAATGCCTTTTTCTCCTCACCGTTGTAAGGGATGGATGCACGGATTATCCTCGAAGACCCCTCCTCTTCCGGGAGCACATCGATCGCTTTCACCGTTTTCTCCGTACCCTCGACCGAGAAGACCACAGTGATTGTTTTTCCCTCTTCGTCGGCATCTTCTGTTTTTTCAGATACGGCAACCCGTTCGATATTGAGGCTCAACAGTGATTTTTCCTCGAAAACAAATCCGTTGAGTTCGAATGTGTAGTCTTCTATTTGTTCTACAGATGGACCCCCTCTGATTCCGAGCAGCGGAAGTATTATGAAGTAGAGAAAGAGAATAATTATGATATCGAGGAGAAGAATCATCAGCGAACGGTTTCTTCTGAAAAGCGGTTTTTTTAATCCCCCTTTTCCCGAACTATCTTTTTTCTCCATCCGCTCTATGATACTCGGAGAGAGGGAATGCATCCGTTCTTCTCTGTCGTAGTGATAGTGCAGTTTTCCAGGGTCCCGATATTCTTCCTGCTGCATCTATCCTTCCACCTCTTCTAATTCCCGCTCCCGTTCGAGTAAGGAATCACTTCGCCACCACACCACATCCGCTTTGTCCTGTTCGCACAACAGGGCGCAGAGTATCCCTTCCGGGTCCAAGTAAAACGTTCTATAGAGCATCTCCGTATCTTTCAAGATAATCCGCGTCCGCTCGACAACACCGCCCCCGTTATCGAGAATGAGCAGCTGGTAATAACTGCCTTCATCCCTGCTCAAAAAGAAAAAATATCCGTCCGAGGCGACTCCAATAAACTCATAGAGCAGCTCATCCTGCTCGATCTCGAGTACTTCGAGATCGTCCTGATCGATCATATGGTGGGGGAGGGTTATCGGTTTCGTATATTGTTCTGTTCGGATATCAAAAGTGTGGATCTGGGAATTATAGTACTCTATCCCGGACTCCGTATTTGCAGTTCGCTCAGTATTGTTGATGTAATAGTCGAGCTTTAGGTAGAGTTTGTACGTATCGGGGTCGGGATAAATCGTATCCAAGTGGGGGATGACGCCCTTTTCATCCGCGGGGAGAGGAAGATTATCGTATCGGACTTCTACCGTATACATCTGCCTTCCTTCCCAATTATACCAGAACACAATCCACGACTGCATCGTACGCGAGACCACAATGATATCGTCTTTAGAAGAGACATGCAGCCGTTCGATAAAAGGAAATGGGGAGCCGCCTACCCCTTCCTGTCCCAGAAAATCGATCAATTCCCCGTTTTTATCGAACCGAAGCACGATCTGGTCGAGCATGGTATTACGCTCATAGTCGAACTCGCCTCTTCCTTTAGGTACCGTTTCCTGTACCAACAGTTCCCGTTCGTCGGTTACGGCAATTTCTCCTACTTCATTAAAGGGATAAGGGTACGCTTCTCTGTTGGATACCGTACCTTCTTCACCCTTCATGGAGAGAAGCACAGGTTTAGGGTTCTCCTGATCGTTAAAATAGAGCGAGAGGATGTCCCCATAAGAGTTGAACTGCATTATCTTATGAGCACCGCCGTTACTGACATAAAACAGGCCGTCTCGCATAAAGAGCCGAATTTTCTCTCGAAACGGGTTCTCCTCCATTTGAAAGAAACTCAATTCATCTTCCATTTTTCCAATGGGGATGGAGAAGAGCACCTCTTTCTGCAGGGTTTGTTCACTGTCTTTTTTACAGCCTGATATAAACAGGATTGTTGCCGGGACTAAGGCCAAGAGAAGGATCTTTATTTTCATAATCTATTACTCTAGCATAGTATAGAGAGTAGATATCGTTGTCAATTGTCGAGGTTTTGTAGTATATTCTAGGCGATGGCGAACAACATTATCACAGCGTTATTCGGAACGCAACACGAACGGGATGTTAAACAGTTACTCCCCATACTTCATGAAATAAACCAAAAGGAACAGTGGGCCCTCGGTCTTACAGAAGAACAGTTCAAGGAACAGACCGCACTGTTCAAGAAGCGGTACCGCGACGGGGAGTCGCTGGATTCTATTCTTCCGGAAGCTTTTGCCTTGGCCCGGGAAGCAGGCCGCCGCATTCTCGGAGAGCGCCCCTACGATGTGCAGCTCTTAGGGGGCATCGTACTGCATCAGGGAAAAATCATGGAGATGAAAACCGGAGAGGGGAAAACGCTCTCCAGTGTTACTGCCGCCTATCTCAATGCACTTACCGGCAAAGGTGTTCACATCGTTACGGTAAATAACTATCTCGCGGAGCGGGACGCAAACTGGATGGGCCCGGTTTTCGAATATCTCGGTGTAAATGTCGGTGTCGTTCTCTCCGAAATGGACAACGAAGCGCGAAAAGAGGCTTATAAGAAAGATATCACCTACGGGACGAACAACGAGTTCGGATTCGACTACCTCCGGGACAATATGAGGTGGGAGATCCAGAACAAAGTGCAGCGGCAGCACCACTACTGCATCGTTGATGAGATCGACAGCATTCTCATTGACGAGGCACGGACTCCGCTCATAATTTCCGGACCGGCAGAGGATGATACGGAAAAATTCAAAGAAGTAGACAGATTAGTCCGGCAGCTCGAGGAATGCGAAAAAGACCCGGCAACAGACGATTATCCCGAAGAACCGGAAGGCGACTTTAAGATAGAAGAAAAAAACAAGCGGGTCACCTTTACCGACGAGGGGATCAATAAAATCGAAAATCTCCTCATGAAACGGGGACTCATCCACGGCTCCCTCTTTGATCAGGAAAACTTCGAGTATATTCACTACTTTACCCAGGCCCTCAAAGCGCACAAGCTGTTCCACAAGGATGTCGATTATGTAGTCCAGGAGGGACAGGTCCAGATCGTCGATGAGTTTACCGGACGAATTCTCTACGGCAGGCGCTACTCGGAAGGGCTCCATCAAGCGATTGAAGCCAAAGAACATATAAAAGTTGCCAAGCGAAACAGGACCTTGGCTACCATCACTTTTCAGAACTTCTTCAGGATGTACGACAAAATATCCGGGATGACAGGTACGGCAGACACTGAAGCAAAAGAGTTTGCAAAAATCTATAATCTGGAAGTGGTCGTTATTCCTACCAACCGTCCTATCATCAGGGCGGATGAAGATGACATCATCTTTTATAACGAACAATTTAAATTCGATGCTATTTGCGAAGAGATAGAGCACGTTCATAAAAAGGGTCAGCCTGTTCTCGTAGGTACCGTCTCGATAGAAAAATCGGAACTGCTGGCTAAACTGCTCCATAATCGGGGCATAAAACATGAAGTACTGAACGCGAAAAATCATGCCCGGGAAGCTATGATTATCGCGGAAGCCGGGGCAGCAGGTGCTGTTACGATTGCCACGAACATGGCAGGCCGGGGAACGGACATCAAACTGGGCGGGAACCCTGAGTTCCGCGCCCGCAGAGATGTCGGCAGTGAAGCAGATGAGGCAGAATACCGCAAAGCGTATGAAGCGGAACGTGAAAAATGGAAGGATGATTATGAACGGGTAAAGGATGCCGGCGGGCTTTATATTCTCGGTACGGAGCGGCACGAATCCCGGCGAATCGACAATCAGCTGCGGGGCCGTTCGGGACGGCAGGGCGACCCCGGGAAATCGAGGTTTTTTCTCTCACTCGATGATGACCTGATGCGTCTTTTCGGCGGAGAGAACTTCAAATCCATGATGGGGAAAATCGGGATGAAAGACGGCACTCCCCTCTATCACCCCTGGATCAACAAAGCAATCGAGCGGGCCCAAACCCGGGTAGAAGAACGGAATTATGAAATCCGAAAACATCTGCTCGAATACGATGATGTACTCAATGAGCAGCGGAAGTTCATCTATTCCCAGCGCGATTCCATACTCGAGGACGATGATCTGATCAATCGGGTCATAGAGACGACCGAAGACATCGTACAGGAGATCGTCGAGGAGTTCGAAGCCTCGAAAAAGGTAGACACGCCGAACAGTGCCGGTCTGCAGGAAGCGTTGAAGGACAACTTCTTCTACGAACTGCCCTTCTCTTTCGAAGTGGCTGAAACAATCAGCCCGGAAGAATTGAGTGAACGGATATTGAGTGACCTCAAAGAGAATATTTCTGAAAAGGTAGAGAAAATCGGGAAGGCACCCTTTAACCGGTTTATCCGGTTCGAATATCTGCGCGAGATCGATTCCCGATGGCAGGACCATCTGGAAAATCTCGAATCCTTGAGAGAAGCCGTGTATCTGAGGGCGTACGGACAGAAAAATCCGCTCTTAGAATACAAGCTCGAAGGGTTTGAGATCTTCGACAAACTGATCCAGGATATCCGCACAACGATTGCCAGGAAAGTTGTGAAGGTGCAGATCAAAGAATCTCCCCAGCCCTCCCACTACCGCACACCCCGGCTCTCCCGTGCCCAGACCAATACGACGGAGATGGGCCAATTTGCGATTGCCGCACGCAGCGGCGGATCGGGGGGCGGCGGACCCGGCAGCGGACGTTCGGCAGGCGGCCAGGGAGGATCACCGTCGAGAGAATCCCAACCGGATAAAGTGCAGGTTAAACGTGCTGTGCCGAAAGTGGGGAGAAATGACCCCTGCCCCTGCGGAAGCGGTAAGAAATATAAATACTGCTGCGGAAGGTAACCGTCAGGGCATGCCGTCAGGTGCGCCCCTCAATAGTCGGTTTCGACAAGCTCACTGGAGACGGACCGGGTTTCACCTTCCGGTCTTCCTTCCGGACTCTGCGTTGTTTTGACGTCTGTATACGCTCTGATCAGAACGAAAAGAGCAAAGAGCCCGACTAAGACAAACAGTAATCCTCTCATTTTTAACGTATCTCCTAAAATAAATATGTACTCGGATTAACTGGTTTTTGATATCGATAGATTGAAAAGTGGAGATGCGGTCCGGTAGAACGTCCGGTATTACCCATCTCTCCGATTACCTGACCTTGCCGTATCTTCTCCCCTTTTTTTACTGCCGCCGTATTGAGGTGCGCGTAGAGAGTCTGGAACCCGCCGGTGTGGTTGAGAATGATGTACCGTCCATACCCTTTGTGGTTTATTCCCACGGTTGCAACCGTACCTGCCATCGCCGCTTTCACCGGTGTGCCGATTCTATTGGCCAGATCGATGCCGTAATGCATCCGCCACACACCTGTAAACGGATCGTTTCGCATCCCGTAACCGGAGGACAAGCGCCCTGCTGTGGGATAGAGAAACAGTTCTCCGGTAGCTTTCTTTAACTCGAACTCGCTTATCTTCCCGCCGGGGAGAAAAAGCTCCTGTCCCGAGCGGATGACTGAACTTTCCAGCCCGTTTGCATCGAGAATATCGTTTAAGGAAACATTATTACGATAGGAAATAAGGCTTAAGGAATCTCCCGGTTTCACTGTATAGAGAGTGCCGTTGAGGGGCGGTATGCTCAGTTCCGTACCGATCCGGATTTTCCGCACGTCACTTATATTGTTGAAGCTCAACAGCGTGCTCAAAGAAACCTCGTACTCCGCGGCAATCTCGGAGAGCGTGTCTCCCCGTTTTACTTCATACGTATCCGGATTAATCGAAGAAAGAATCGATGCAGGAGGAAGCTTGATATCGGCGCCGCCGGTCTGTTCATTTTCCGGCTCGATGTACTCGAGAAGCAGTTGTTCGACCGCTCTATCCTGAGGGAGTGTGACCTCGGAGGATTCCGTCATACCTGAACCGGGAATAGAAGAAGAAAAAAACAGGACAGCGACAAGAACGGCTGTGGCTGCAACAGCAACGAACGAAAAACTGGATAGCTTTTTAAGCCGGGCAAAAAAGCGGCCAACACGTTTTAACCACTTGTTCAAAAGGCCGGTCTTCTGCGGGTTCACTCTTTTACGTTTGACCCGCTGCGCCTGCCCGGTAATCGAAGGTTTCATCGCAGATTTAGAAGGTGAGACTTTTTTCCGCTTTCTTCGGCCGGTCCTTTGGGGAGAAAGCTGTATGAACTCTATGTTCCGATGCCGGTTTCCCCGCCGGCGAATCTTTTGCTTCGTTATTGCTTGTGTCATAAGCTTCTACTCACCTTATCGACAGATAGGATAGTTCTTATTACAATAAGTTGGATTTCATACAAATGGACGATAAATCAAAGTTAAGCCGCTTTCGTATTTTTATCATAGGGACCTCAATTCTCATCGGTATTATTATCGTTCATTACGGGTCTCTCATGCTTTTTCGCCACACTCCGCCGAGTAAGCCGCTCCCGTCAAAGCCGCTGGTAGAACGGGGACCGATTCTGGACCGAAACGGCCGCATATTGGCTATCCAGACCAGGCTCTATTCGGTAACAGCCTGGATACCATCCGTTACTGATCCGGCGGAGTCCGCTTCTCTTCTCTCGTCGGTGCTCGATATACCGGGAGAAGAGATATTGAGCAGGCTGCGAAACCAATCGGGGTTTCTCTACATAAAACGGAAGATCAGCCCAACCGAAAGTGAAGAAATCAGACTGTTAAAAGAAAACGGCAAGCTGGAAGGGTTTTCATTAGAGCCGGAATACGGAAGGAACTATCCGGAGAAACAGCTCGCGTCTCAAGTAATCGGCTACGTAGGGATGGACAACATCGGCTTAAACGGCATCGAGTACACATTCGAAAACGAACTCTCTCCTGATACCCAAAACAGTGGGCAGAAAGAGGTCTACGGCAACCAGATTTTCCTTACCATAGATTTGAACATTCAATATGTTACTGAACAAATCGCTGAGCGGGCCTACGATGAACATAGCGCCGATAGTGTGATGATGATGGTCATGGACGCGAAAAACGGAGACATCTTGAGCAGCGTTTCCATGCCCAATTACGACCCGAACAACTATAATAAGTTCAGTCAGGATGCCCGAGAAAACAGACCGATAAGCTACGCCTACGAACCTGGTTCAGTATTTAAGATATTCTCCCTCTCCTCGTTTCTCCAAGCCGGAGGGCTGTCCGCAAACCAGACGTTCTTCTGTGAAGGGTTCTATCCGATCGAACCGCCCGGAGACCGCGAGGTAGAAAGATTGAAATGTCTCGGTGTCCACGGGAATGTAACACCGCAAAAAATTATTCAGTATTCGTGTAATTCAGGAGCTGCCTATGCATCGGAGACGGTGGAAAAATCATCGTTTCATTTCATGCTCAAAGAGTTCGGGTTCGGCTCTCCTACCGGCCTTCCCCTGCCGGGAGAATCGTACGGACTGCTGCGGGACCCCGAAGACTGGTCCTATCGATCAAAGCCGACCATTGCTATCGGACAGGAAATATCGGTTACCGCGGTCCAGATGGTGACTGCAGCAACCGCTTTAGCCAACGGCGGCACATTGCTCAAACCGCACATTATCAAAAAAGTTGTCGACCCGGAGGGGAAGGTGCTGCAGGCAAACGAAAAAACAGCCGTAAGAAAGGTAATAAACTCCGAAACCGCGGAATTGATGCTCGACTGGATGGAAACAGCAACCGAAGTGGAAGGTACCGCGGACAGATCGCGGGTTCCGGGAATCAGAATATCCGCGAAAACCGGAACGGCCCAGATCCTCGATCGGGAGACCGGTAAATACGCTACCGATGCTTTTGTCCCCTCCTGCCTCGCTATTTTCCCCACCGACGATCCCCGGTTTATTCTCTACGTCGTTATTGTAAACCCGAAAGCGGGCGAGTATTATGGAGGGAGGATAGCCGCGCCTTTGATCGGAGAACTTGCGGACGAACTGGTTACGTATTACGGAATACCAAAAGCGGGCGACCGTATTGTGCGGCACCCCGGACAAATACGTATTGAAAGGAGTGAACCGCTTACGATCGGAGAGGAGCTCCCCGATTTGACAGGGCTCTCTAAGCGGGAGATTCTTCCCCTTTTTCAGGATGAACGGATCAACATCATAATCCACGGGCAGGGCTGGGTAACGTCTCAGAAGCCCGCACCCGGCACCGTCATTACGGATGGGTTGACGGTGATTCTGAACATGGAATGACGAGATACATGAACATATTCGAGCGGAATCTAAACGTACTTACCGGTAAATATCCCACTCTCGAAGAGACCATCATCCATACATATACTCCGGCAGAGGATGTCGTAATCGAGCAGACCGCATCCGGTGAGTATACCGCCCGGTGGAACGGTAAATACCTTCATTCAAAACGCAATCCTGCAGGAGAGGCTAAACGGCTGGTTGCAGCCGAGATCACGAGATCACCGGCCGCATGTATTATTGTCGGATTCGGCTTGGGGTATCTTGCAGAAGCTTTCGTTTCCGTCTACCCGGATGTACCGTGTATCATCATGGAACCGAATGTTCCTCTTTTTCTTCGTGCACTCGAGGCGCGAGATCTTTCCGCTCTGTTTGAAAGTGATTCTCTCTCCCTTCTCCTCGATACTGCCCCGGAAGCTGTGTTCCCCCTGTTGGAGCACGCGGCCCGGGAAGCGGCAAACAGCGAAATCAAGACACTCTACGTACGCTCCCTCTACGAGGAGAATGCCGACTATATTCAGACGGTCGACCGGGCCCTCCGCACATTTTTCGCGCGAAAAGAGATCAACACCAATACACTCAAGCGGTTCGGGAAACTGTGGATTCGCAATCTGATCCGTAATCTGCATCTTATAGCCGAATCACGCGGTACCGCCGAACTAACCGGAGCGTTCGCCGGAACTCCCGCCCTTCTTCTTGCCGCGGGCCCGTCGCTTGATGCTCTGCTTCCGCATATAAAAGAACTGCAGAAGCGGTGTGTAGTGATTGCCGTCGATACTGCGGTAAACTTCTGTATCAAAGCAGGTATTAATCCTGATTTTCTTGTCGTTGTCGACCCTCAATACTGGAACACGCGCCATCTCGATTACGGACCGTCACTTGATACAGTACTTATCTCCGAGTCTTCTACGCATCCCCGTGTGTTCCGCCTGTTGGGAGATAAAACGCTCTATTTCTGCAGCTCTCTCTTCCCGCTCGGCACGTATCTCGAAGAGCGGGTAGAACAGAAAGGGAAGCTGGGGGCCGGGGGGTCGGTGGCCACGTCTGCCTGGGATTTTGCCCGTGTCGCGGGCTGCTCGGCAATTTACTGCGGGGGGATGGACCTCGGTTTTCCGGACGGAATTACTCATTACCGGGGAAGCTTTTTTGAAACGTCCTCTCACGCATCATCCGCGAGGCTATCACCCGCTGAAACATTCGGGTTTTCCTATCTCTATAACGGGCGGCCGTTCCCCGCCGTGAACAACAGCGGTACGGCCACATTGACCGATAAACGGCTTATCATCTACAAATGGTGGTTCGAAAACCAGATGAAGCAGCATTCCGAACCGCTGACCTTCTCTCTCTCACCGCACGGTGTGGAAATCGAGGGGATGGATTATCTTCCGGCTGCGGACCTGCTGGAACTCCCCGAAAAACGGGATGAGATCGAATCAGTGATTGCGCCGCTTAGAAACCCCGAAACGATGAGTAAAGACAGTGCGGAAGCGAAACATTCTAAGCTGGTTGCCGCGGTAGACGAGCTCAACCGAGAGCTTATGGGGCTCGAAGAGGTTGTTGCATCAGGGTTGGGTATTGCCGAAGAGATTACTGAAAAAATAGACGGGAATGAAAATATCTCCCCTCTTTTGCCGAAGCTCGACGATGTCGACCGGACCATTATGAGCAGAAGCACCAAAGACATCGCGGGATTCCTCCTCAAACATGTAACCGATACGATCATAAACACAGAACCGGACCCCCGTGATCCCAAATCGGTTATTGCCCAATCAATCACCCTCTATTCGGAACTCCTCGCATCCATTCAGCACCACAGACACCTTATCCTCTCCCACTTCGAGCGCTGAAGCAAAATTACACGATACCGTTAAAGTTCTCACCGTTTTGTCCGATGCTAATAGTGTGTGGGTCATAAACCCATTTATGTATATCTAACGGTATGCTGTGCAGTTGTCTTCACTGTATGACGTCCAGGCATACCGTTTTTTTTATGCCCAAACGGGAAAGACAGAAAAAGCCGAGATTTTCATCTTTCACTCTTGCACACTAAAAGTTTGAATATCAATGAAATAAGAATCGCATGTACCCCAACAGCTACTGCGAGATCATTACACTCTTTCCTGCCATCTTTGAGGTGCGCGCTTGCAATGCAGAACTCCGATTACAACAATTCTTTCCTTTTCAGATAGATAATAAACCCCGAATGGAAACCGTTGGAGTAGCCCACGACGAATATCTTTATAAATTTTCTGGAAAATTGCAGGATTTCTTTTAACAAGCGACAATATGGCATCTACTGAAAGAAGAAAATCAGCGCCAAGCCCTTCCGAACATTCTTCATAATACTGATATGCCTCTTTGATATCCGTTTCCGCTTCGGGACGGACAATCAATTTAACCGCTTTATTCACTATGCAGGATTCGTTCTTTTACTGTTTCCCAGGGGGAACCGATTTCAGGATTTTGGTGGTATGCTGCAAGCCGTTTATCGAGTTCCCTTTTCTCATGCTCTGTTAATTCTACCGATTCCGGCACTTCCCGAATACTGTCCCAAAGATCTTCTACCAAACGAATCCGTTCGGCTACACTCAAATGTAATAATTCTTTATTCAGTATTGTTTCCATACATTGATACTACCAAAAATAAGAGGGGGAATCAATGCAGTTCCAACCGATTTCAAGTAGGCTTTTGAAGTCAGCGTAGCGCCGGTAATTGTCAACACCTGATAGACACCTTTCAGTTTATTTTCCGATCCTGAATAAATGTATTCAAGCATTTTCATCGTCCGGTAAAAAAGGACGGAAAACCCTTTGCAGCATGCCTCGTGTGCAACGGCTTTTGCTAAAAAGGTTTTTTCTACACCGGTAGGCCCGACGAATAATATGTTCTCATTCTTCCCAATGAACTCGCAGGTGATAAACTGCATTATTCTCTGACGGTTAATCTTCGGATTGAAATCGAAATCAAACTCGGCAATGGGCTTTACCTTGCCCATTGCTGGCTGAATGATTTAGAACAGACTACATTTTACCGATGGTTCCGGATATAATGTAAAACCGGCCCGGAAGTAGACGAAAAAGATCACTGCAATACAAATCGCGCCCCTTCTCGTCGAAGTAAATCAAACGTATTGATATACGGAATATGCATCGCCAGGCAGACATCGGGAATTTTGACCTTTTTCCGGCTTTCACTTGGAACTTCAAACGTAACTACTGTATAGTCACCTGCAAGAGCTTGTGCACAGATATAGTAATCAGCTAACTGCAGGAACTGAGCAACAGCAGCTTGCTCATA
>CAZKZZ010000022.1:0-7157 GCA_964557375.1 uncultured Spirochaetales bacterium
TCGAACGTGCGACCTACGGCTTAGAAGGCCGTTGCTCTATCCAGCTGAGCTATGGACGCTTGGTTTTTCGGGATGAGAGGACTTGAACCTCCGATTTCCTGCTCCCAAAGCAGGCGCCTTAGCCACTAGGCTACATCCCGGCAATTTTTGGATTTTCGAGTATAACTATTTTAGATAGTTAGGTCAACGGGAGTTTTTGTGCCCTTTGCGCCCTTCCCTGATTGACCGGTTATTGATTCAGTATTTGTTCCCACTGGTTGCGGACTTTTTTGTTTTTCTTCAATAACTCATTTTCGAGATAATCGGTGCAGTTTTTTAATCTGATCGCTGTCTCTTGAGTAATAACATGTTCTATTTTACACGCCTCATCAGCAGCCTTATCATGAGGAAGAAGCAGCACCTGTTCGAGAAACTCTGTTACGGTATCGTGTCTATTCTGGATGTTTTGAGCAACCTGCATCCCTTCTTCTGTAAGACTTATAAATGAGTTTTTCTCATAATTGATGTAGCCCCGTTTTTTAAGGTTTTTCAAAGCTCCTGTAACTGATGGCATTTGAACACCGAGTTCATTGGCAATATCTTTGACCCGCGCAACTCTGTTTTTCGTTTCGAGGAGAAGTATCGCTTCGAGATAATCTTCTAAACTTCGGGTTAGTTTTGTTTCTTTTGCCATGCTAAGAAAATTATAGAAGTTTTCTTTATTTTATTCAATATAAGTGTACACCTGTAAAAAAATTATTGTTGAAGATTAATGCAATTTCACCTAAAATAATAATTAAAAAGAGAACGAGAGTGAGTAGTTTTTCTGAAAAAATACAAAAAAGACTTGCAGCATTAGCGGAAGACTTTGTTGATCAGCTGCCGGAACGTCTCAGTATCATTAAAACCTTATTAGATGAGGTAGCAGAAGCGCCTCGGGACAGTCAACCCGCAATGACAACTCTCGAGGAACTCCACAGGAATGTCCACAAATTGAGCGGTTCAGGGGCGACCTTTGGTTTTACTATCTTATCCGGGCGCTCGAAAGAAATGGAACTGGCATTATCGACATTAATCGAAAATGATGGCGAAATAACCGAAGAAGAGAAAGCCTCCTTACAGGATTTATTTCAAAAAATTGTCGAAAGTACCAATACGGAAGAAGCAGAAGCCGACCTTGTCGAATTGTCGGATAAAGCGGAGCATGCCTCCCAGCCGCAACAAACTGGAAAATCAAAAACAATCTACTATTTTGTTGAATCAGGGCGGGGTCTTAACGAGGAAGACACCGTACAACTGAGTTTTTTTGGATTTACCCTGGTCCCAATCCATACAATAGAAGAGTTGGCAGCTCGTATCGATAAGGGTGAAGGCAGCCTCATTCTCATCAATACGAGCATCCTTCTAAACAATAAAACATGCATCAAAGAACTTTCCGCTTTAAAACAGAGATACGACAATGCCGTCAATATTATTGTGGCCTCTGAAAATGATGATTTTGCTACCAGATTAATGGCTGTCCGGGCCGGGAGTGAAGCCTTTTTTCAGTTTCCTCTCGATATTGGAAGGTTGACCGAGCGGATTGAACATCTTACGGCCAGAAAAGAAGAAGATCCGTACCACATTCTCATTGTCGATGATGATCCGGAACAAGTTTCGTTTCATGCTCTCCTTCTGCAGCAAGCAGGGATGATTACCTCTGTAGCTCGAGACCCGAAACAGGTAGTAAAATTACTCGTAGAGGCGAAACCGGAATTGATTCTCATGGATATGTATATGCCGGGATGCAGCGGAATGGAGTTAGCTGCAATAATCCGTCAGCAGGAAGCGTTCGTGAGCATCCCAATTGTGTTTTTATCTGTGGAAACTGATATGGACAAACAGCTTGCTGCTATTCGAAGAGGGGGGGATGATTTTTTAACAAAGCCGATACGTCCCGAACACCTGATAACTTCAATCACAAATAGGGCCGAACGGACGAGAAGCATGCGGTATTTGATGGAGCGGGATTCGCTGACCGGACTTCTTAACCATACCAACTTGAAGGAGCAATTGAACCGGGAAGTAATGCGGGCAAACCGGACCGGAAGCGAAATGTGCTTTGCCATGATAGATGTAGATCATTTTAAAAAAGTAAACGATCACTACGGGCATCTAACTGGGGACAGGGTCCTCAAAGGGCTTGCCCGGCTGCTGCAGGAACGGCTCCGAGCTACCGACATTATCGGCCGATACGGAGGAGAGGAGTACGCGGTAATTCTTCTCAACACCTCGCTCGAGAATGCCCAGCATATTATGAACGAAATGCGGGACAAGTTCTCCAAACTTACGCAAAGGGCGGAAGGCAAAGAGTTCAATGTAACTTTCAGCTGCGGTATTGCCGGTTACCCGGATTATGAAACAGCGGGAGAATTAAATGAAGCAGCAGATAAAGCCCTGTATGAGGCCAAAGAAACAGGGCGGAACCGGGTTGTGATCGCCCGAAAATCCGGTTAGATCAGCTCATTCTTAGTTTTGCTTCCCTCTTTATTGTGACAAATACACCATTCCACCATTGCGGGTACGTTCGGGTCTCTATACGGAGAACTGCTATCCGGGAGGTTTTCCATTGGAGAGATGGAACTGTCGGAAGTTTTTCCGGGGGGACCGGGCCAGAACCTTCTTCCTCATCGAGATGTATGAACAATCCGGGGAAAGGCGGGAACAACTGCGGACCGGTATCCCCATCGAAGATGTGCTGCATCTTTTTCCAGGTTTTAACGTTTGATGTTCGAAGATACCATGCCTTGCCTTCCTCTACCCACTGTGACGTGTGAGTTACCGGATCCTCTGTAGTAAGCTGCTTTGAAAAGAGCATGTCGGAAGGTTCCTGTTTGGAAAATGAAATAGGTATAAGCGGAGGCAGTGCCAATCCGGACGTTTTTCCGTAACTGTAGTACAGCTCTTTTTGTATGTCGACTATCTGCCGGGAAACATTCCCGGGAGGGAGAATGGCAACAGCGTAGAACACTTTGTTTACTTCTCTCATCTCTTTCACCTTAGATTGTTTTATGTTACTATGCAAGAATGATGAGACAAAAGGTACAGAATATCGTAAATACGATCTCAGAAAATCTCAGCAGTTGGAAAAGTGTCGATGCACTACTCTTAGCTGATTCTGCAGAAGTAGATATGTATGATCCTTATTTTTTCTTGAGTTTTGATGTTTATTGCAATGGGGCAATTCCAGTCATGGAAGAACGCAAAGCACTCTTACCTGAATCGATAGCTTTTGAATCATCAGGAACGCATCCGAAAGACCGTTTTCTTCTCCAAGATGTACCAATCCGTTTGGAGTACAAAGAAGAGGCTTTCTTCGAAGCCCTGATAACCGATGTCTCCCAGCACCTTTCACTTTTCAACCAGATCGGGACTTACCCTCTCTACCGCTTAGCATATGGAGCGGTCATTTTACAGAAGGGAGATTGGATAGGTCAAATGCGGGAGCAAATGAATGATCTTCCGGATTCATTTTGGAATACCATTTCCAGGGAACTGCTCGCATCTATGGGGCATGCCTTGAGCGACCTCCTTTCAGCAGCAATGCATAATGACAACTATTTCTTTGTCCTTTCTTCGGCAACGTTTATTAAAAAGATCGTCAGCATTCTGTTTATCGCCAATCGGGAGTTCGAACCTTCGAGCAGAAGAAGTTCCGGGGCGGTTCTCGATCTGCCGAATTTACCTGAAAATTTCCGGGGAAGGTTTGATAATTTCCTCCGTCAAGACGGCGGTGTTGATCTCGAAAAAAAGGCGGAAATTGCTGAATTAATAGCAAAAAGTGTAATCAGCATGGGGTAAACGGCAAACTATTCTTCCCTCTTATTTTTTTAGGTATCCTCTTATCGTGCAGTCCGGAAGAAGCTGATTTCAGCTGCAGTCTCCCTCGAGGAAACAGTGTAAAGATTTTTTCTGATTCCCAAAATGGAACAGAAGTTTTAGCTTTTCAGGATAACGGCCTGCGGAAATCCTCTCAATTTTTATTCGATGACCCGATTTTAGTATCCGGGCCTGACAATGTGTTTACCATCACCTATTCCGGTGAAGCCCGGCCTGTAACTGTACATCTGCTCGACTCGGATAAACAGGAATATACCGCTGCACAACTGCCTGAACCAACCATTTCATCAACAGGAAGAATTCGCTATGAGGTTCTTCTCGAACCGGAAAAGGAGCTCGGCGGATTTTTTCTTTCTTCCGACTCTCGGGAGGGGTCATTTGTTATCGAATCCTGCGGAATTGATACCGCTACGGTTGGGCTAAAAAAGAAAGGGGGTACGTGGCGGGTCGGCAGTGGAATCAGAAGTTTTTCTCTAGATAGTGATAGGGACAGCGGCCTTAGCCGGTTTCTCGCGGATATTGATACAATCTCGACTGCAGCCTCAGGTATTGTCGAAGTCGGCTATACGTTCGACGGAGAAGCTGCTAGCACAAATTTTGGGAATCCGGTGTATTTTACAATTACCTGTCGTACCGGGTCAAAACAGAAGCGACTTCGCTACTATGTTCACCCAGGCACCAACTCTATTTATCTCCATCCCCAATCGTTGGGGTTTTTTCCCGAGCAGGTGCAGGTAACAGAAATTCACAACGGTGTTGAGATCCAATCTCTTTCTTTCGGCGGACCCGGACGGAATAGTTCCGACCCGCTTCCTTTGGAAGCCGGAACTGTCCTTTCATATCCGGAGGGGTCTTGGCGGAATTCTGACTATGAACTTTTCTCATGGTCGAGAGCACCGGGTATTTTGATTATGGATACGAAGAATTATGACATTCAATCCCGTTATTTCAAACGTCTCGCTTTTTTTGTAGAGAAGTACGGATATACCGGAAAGCTGCTTCCGGACCATGCCCTCGAAGGACGCCACGGCTGGAATGCACACGATTATCGGGCGGTTGATTTGGCTTTTTTCTTTCAGAAAGCGGAAGATAACAGATTCCGTTTACTCGAAGAAGAAGTACATCTGAAAGAGATACTGATTGAAAACGGGATCATCCGGGAAGAAGATGGAGTGTACGTTCCGGTAGCAGGGGGGATTATCTCGATTTCCCGCAGTTCTTCCGACTATTTACGGGAGAAGTTTCTGATTCATGAATGCTGTCACGGACTGTTCTTTGTAAATGATAAGATACAAGAAATCAGTTTCACTCAATGGGAAGAATTGGATGAGACGGAAAAAGAGTTTTGGCGGTATTTTCTTCGTTGGATGCACTACAATATAGAGGATACCTACCTGGTGGTAAATGAATACTTAGCGTATCTGCTCCAACAACCGGTTGGAGAGGCGGAGGCGTATTTCCGAAGCCATCCCGCGTTTCAGTTCGCTCTCGAAAATGCCCCCAACGGCAGTACCATGGCTTCTAAAACGGAACAGCGTGATACCTACTTTTACGAACTTGCCTCGAAAATGCAGGAAGAACTGTACAAGCAGACGTATATCAGTTCGGAAACGATATTAGGGCTTATACCAGTCACACAATAAGATTATCAGGATAAAATACTTTACAGAGAACCGCTTTATTGTTATTATACTTCTTCAAGATCAGAATAAGGCAGGAAAATATGTCTCGTAAATGCGATATTTGCGGAAAAGGACCCTTGGCAGGTAACAATATCAGTCATGCTCATAATAAAACAAGACGCGTACAGCGTCCAAATGTTGTAAAGGTACGAGCATTGATAAACGGAAGTAAAAAAAATATTCGAGTTTGTACCGCCTGTCTGCGCAACGGAAAAGTTGTAAAAATCTAAATCTCAATGCTCAAGCCGTCCCAGGCCGGTTCAATGCCGTCCGGGAGCTCAGATGCAAGCGTGTTGTGCTCAATCTCATGTGAGATGTGGGTGAGATACGCCTTCTTCGGACGTAGTTCCCTGAATACTTCCACTGTTTGACTCACGGAAAAATGGGTCGGGTGAGGGGTGTATCGGAGAGAGCCGATAATAAGAAGCTTTAGGTTTGCAAGCAGCTTGATACTCGATTCCGGTATATAGCTGCAGTCGGTGCAGTATCCCACATCCCCAATACGATAGGCAAGTATGGGCAGCTTTCCATGCAGTACCGGAACCGGGGTAATAGTGAGGTCTTCGATCCGCACTGTATCTGCACCAAGTGTATGAAGGGTAATTCTCGGTTTTCCCCCTCCTTTTTGGGTTCCTTTGAAGATATAATCAAAACGGTGTTGGATCTCGGCTATTGTCGGCTCATTCCCGTAAACCGGAATTGTTTTGTTGTAGGAAAGCGGGCGGATGTCATCTAACCCGTGAATGTGATCGGCATGTGCATGGGTGAGAAATACAGCATCGACCCAATCAATCCCTTCCCGAAGAGCTTGTATCCGGAACTCGGTAGCGGTATCAATGACAACGGATGCCGATTCTCCCTGAATCCAGAGAGATGAGCGGGTGCGGCTGTTCTTTTTCTCGGAGGATAGACAAACCGGGCATGTACAGCCGATAACCGGTACTCCGTTGGATGTTCCTGACCCGAGTATTGTCACTACCATAGTCGTCTAATCTATACGAAAAATTACAAATAGTGTATATAGGAAGAATGCCCCGTACGATCAAAAATCCTGTTTCCTGCAACAAAGATTGCGGAGGAGGATGTCCGCTCGTTGCTCATATCAAAGGTAATAAAATAATCAAAATCGGCAATAATCCGGCTGCCCCAGGCACGATGACCGGTTGTGCCAGAGGGTACAAAGCTCACCAAGTGGTTTATGCCGAGGATCGTATTACGCATCCGCTCATTCGCGCCGGAGAGCGAGGATCGGGACGATTTCGCGAGGCCGGCTGGGAAGAGGCGTTAGACCTGATAGCTGAGAAGCTGGTAACGGTGAAGAACAGGCACGGAAATGAAAGTGTTCTCCTTTTAGGCGGCAGCGGCGCGTGTCGAGGTGCATTACACAATACCGAGCTGCTCCCCGACCGGTTTTTAAAACTGTACGGGGGGTATACCCGGCTATCGGGCAGTTACAGTACCCGGGCAGTCTCTTTTGTACAGCCGTATCTTTTCGGATATGCACCTTCCGGTTTAGACGCCCGTACACTACTGGATTCAAAACTCATTGTTTTGTGGGGAGCGAACATTTCCATTACCCGGTTCGGTACGGAATTAGAAAATGTTATCAAAACAGTA
>CAZKZZ010000022.1:7167-16725 GCA_964557375.1 uncultured Spirochaetales bacterium
CAACAAGGAATACCTGTTGTAGTAATCGACCCGCGTCGAACGAAGACAGTAAAACGGCTCGGCACCTGGTGGATACCGATCTATCCGGGAACGGACGGCGTGCTCATGTGTGCTCTCCTCTGGATACTGCTTACGGAAAGCATGATCGATAAGAGAGAGGTTGACAGGATAAGCCATGGGTTCGAACGATTGGAAGCATATATTACCGGAGAGGAGGATGGGATACCTAAGTCACCGCAGTGGGCTTCCCCTCTGTGCGGCGTATCGGAGAGGGACATCCGTGCCTTAGCCGAAGTTTACGGAAAAACAAAACCTGCCGCGCTCATTCCGGGATTATCGATTCAGAGGACAATCGGGGGAGAGGAGGCGATGCGGCTGGCTACCGCTCTGCAGGTAGCCACAGGAAACGTCGGGATAAAAGGGGGCTCTTCCGGTGGGAATATGTGGAACCGTCTGCCCGAACCGTATTGTCCTACGATCGAGCTGGATACTCCCACACACCCCGGCCCTACCGTTCCGGTGTACCGCTGGCCCGACGCCGTATTAAACGGCAGTAAGGGAGGATATCCCTCAGATATACGGGTCCTCTATAATGTGGGCGGCAACTACCTCAACCAGGGAAGCGATATCAGGAAGAACATCGACGCTTTCTCTACGGTAGATTTTTCTGTGACCCACGATCTCTTTCTCACACCCACTGCAGCCTACTGCGATGTCGTACTGCCTGTGTCTTCGTGGCTGGAGCGGGAAGATATCATCTTTCCGGGGATCAATTACCTTTTTTACTCCAAAAAAGCAGTCGACCCGCCGCCCGGGGTGTTAAACGACTGGGACATATTCTGTAAATTGGCAGCCAGACTCAGTATTTTAGAACAGTTTTCTGAAAATCAAACTCCCCAGGAATGGCTCTCTCAATTTATTGATGAATCGGAGATAGATGATGCCGATGCTTTTCGGTCGAGCGGAATCTATGAAGGACCCAGCCAGGAACGGGTAGGACTTTCCGAGTTTGTACAAAACCCTGAAGCTTTTCCCCTCTCTACTCCTTCAGGAAAAATTGAGATTTCATCCTCCGATTATGAAAAAACAGGATTCCCGGCATATCCTGTGGCCAGGATGTATCAGGTAACCGATAGGCTTCCCCTCCGCTGCATTACCCCGCATGCCGAATACAGAATAAACTCATCCAATTGGAACATCCCCTGGTTCAGGGAAAAAGAAAAACAGGTGGTGCGGATGCATCCCGACGATGCACGGAAACGAAACATTTCTCAGGGCGCGGAAGTTCTCGTTACCGGTGAGAGAGGTTCACTGGTAATCCGGGCCGCGATTACCGTAGATATCATACCGGGGGTCGTCTCGATCGACCAAGGTGCATGGGTAGCGTTGGGTCCGGATATGATCGATCGGGCGGGATCGCCCAATATGCTTACCGAGACTGAACCGACGCTTCCCAGCGAAGGGAGCAGGACCCACTCCGTTCGGGTAGAAATCAGCCGATACGACGGCAGTCCCTGATGCGGAACGTTCTATCGATGTGGAAGTTGGGAGGGGTCGAAAACCTTTTGAAGCTCCTCTAAAAACCGATCGTGGAGGATCCCGTTACTGGCAACAATCCGTTTATTCTCTTCGAAGTTCGTCCCTCCGTCGATATCCGTTACAGTGCCCCCAGCTTCTTCGACGAGGAGCACCCCGGCTGCCATGTCCCAGGGGTAGAGATACACCTCCCAGAAAAGGTCGAACCGGCCGTCCGCTACATAGGCAAGATCGAGGGCGGCGGCACCGTCTCGTCGTACTCCCCGGGTAATATAGATCATCCTCGAAAAGATGGGGAGATTATCGGGTTTTATCTCTTCCCGTACACAGGCAAACCCGGTTGAGGTGAGGGCCTGTAGGAGAGTATCCGTGCGGGAGACCCGAACCGGTTTACCGTTTCGAAACGCCCCTGTTCCCTTTTCAGCGTAGTAGAGGCAATCAAACACGGGAAGATATATGGCACTGACTTTGGTTACACCCTCTTCACGGTAGGCCAGCGAAATACCGTAAAATGGATGACGGTGGATGAAATTGGTTGTTCCGTCTATTGGATCGCAGATAAAAACCCGTTCATAGGATGAAAGGGGACCATGTGTCCCTTCTTCTCCATAAAAGTAGATATCCGGATACTGTGCAGCCAGTTCCGACTTCAAAAAATCTTCGACCTCCTGGTCGGCTTTGGTTACCATATTAACCGGATTTTTAAAGGTGATATCTTCTTCTTCGAGTTTTCCGTAATAAGAAAGAGATATTTTGCCTGCCTCTACAGCAAGCCTTTTCATCGTCTCGAGCATATTGTTGTTCATCATCCCACTATTATAACGGAACTGTTTACCGTATAGTCAACCTGTGCTTCCAAAAGCCCCGGTCCGGGATTACGATTTTCCCCTCGACCTGCAGTGTTTTGACGGCGGAACGGATATTCTCGGGGTGCCATGCAGCAAGTGCACCGAACCCCCGGACAGTCTGGAGTTTTTCCGTAACAACATCGTATGTTTTTCTCCCGCTCAATATCTGGACGGTTTGTCTGAGAGTAAACCGCCGTTTCTGTTTCCCGACAAACCCGATGATCGTGCGCTCTCCGACCGGCTGCTCCTGCACGGTGCCCCGACAAACATCACAGCCGAAACACGCTTCAGGCTCTGCTTTGAGCATCGCCAAGAGTGTTTCCCGCCTGCAGCGTTCCCGGTTGGTAGCGTACTGAACCATTGCTTGGAACCGGACCGTCTCTGCGGTCTGCTCAGGTTGCTTTTCGAAGCTGTTTTGACTTCGTTCTTCCTCATCCTCAGATGAGATCAGCAGAATTGCTTCGGCCGATTTCCGGTCTCTTCCCCCTCTGCCGGACTCCTGCAGGTACGCTTCGACCGACGGAGCGGGAGAACGGTGAATAACGGTCCTCACATTTCGTTTATCGACCCCCATACCGTAGGCACAAGTCGCGCATAGAATACCGTCTTCGGATTCGAAAAACCACTGTTCGATTGCCGTTTTTTCATGTCGTTCGAGCCCGGCATGATAGAAGTAGATCTCCTGCTCACCGAGGCGCTGGCGCAGCATGCGGGCTGTCATCTCCGCTTGTGCCCGAGTACGGCAAAATACGAGAGCAGGCCGTTCAACCGCCTGGGGATTAATCTTCTCCGGCCCCCCGAAGATTGAAAGCCGCGGAGCTAGGAGCCGCAGAAGATCATGCTCCTTGCAAAGCGAAGGGATTACTCTATAGGAGATATTCGGCCGGTCCGGATTTGCTGCAATAAGGTGGGGCGAAGAATCCGGAAAAATGATTTCTTTGATTCTGGCAAGGATATGCTCGCTTGCCGTTGCCGTCAACGCGGTGATTACCGGTATGTCGGCTTCTACTGCCACCTTCCCTATATCGAGGTATGCGGGACGGAATGTATCTCCCCACTCACTAACTGTATGCATCTCATCGATTACGAGGCTGGTGATGCCTAACTCCTTTAGTGTATGTAATACACCAGTAGAGAGGACCGTTTCCGGATTGGAGAGGAGCATCTTTATTACCCCTTTTCTCACTCCCTGCCATACAGCCTCACGCTCGGTTCTACTCTGTCCGCCCCGGAGCACCCCCGCCGCTATGCCCGCTTCTTCACACCGTCTGGCCTGGTCCGATATAAGACCTAATAGCGGAAAGATGACGAGGGTCGGACCCGGCAGCATGACCGAGGGGAGCATAAAGATAAGTGATTTTCCCGCCCCTGTGGGGAGAATGATGATTTGGTGAGGTTTTGTATCAGGCACGTCAGCAGAAGAAGGCCCTTCGGCCCCTGTTCCTGCAGCTTCGAGGATATTAGTTATTGCAAGCCGCTGAAACGGAAAAAGATAATCTATCCTAAAATGGTTTTTTGCAGCTTCCAAGAGCGGGTCCGGCAGTTGTGTATCCTGGTTGTCCTCCATCACTCTATAAGACCGAGATGGACCGGCTGCTGCTTCTCTCTGTAACAAGGTTTGAGGCAGTACTTTTTATTTAATAGAGAACCGGATAGGATATCGAAATCTCACCGCTACCGGTATCCCGTTGGCCTGGGCAGGAGCTACGGTCAATCCTTTCAACGCTTCTACCGCGGCTTCCGCAAAACCGTATCCGGGGTCTCTGAGGACCACTATGTTTCTGATTTCACCATACTGGTCGATGTAGAGTTCGAGAAAGACCACTCCCTCGATCTTTTGTCTGCGGGCAAGCTCCGGATAGGTGATATTTTTCCTAATCTCTTCTGTAGGCATTTCGGGGGGCACTGATATCTTGTGCTGGGGAAGGTACTCGATTTCCTCCTGCTTATGTATAGGCACGGGCTGGGGCCCTGTTTCTTCCGAAGGAGCCTGCTCTTCGACGGTAACAATCTCTTCTTCAGTCTCGATGACCTCCTCCGTTACCTCCTCCTGCCGCGGTACTTCTATTTTCTCTTCCGGTGGAGGTTTCTTCTCTTTTTCTTCCTCCTCCTCCGGTTCCGGTGGGGGAGGTGTGTACTCTTTGAGATCAACAATTTTAAAAATTGATGTGTCTTCTCTCTGTTTTTTCTCTCCTGTTCTTACGGTGATGGTAAAGAGGACCACCACGTGGACGGCTGCGGTTATGAGAAGAATAATCAGTTTTACCGCCCGGGAAACGTTCATGGGGATGCTTCCTCGGCAACGAGGGAGACAGCACGGTGCTGTAATAGTTTTAAAATTTCGAAAACAGCATCTACGTGTTTATACGGTGTGTTTCTATCGGCTATTACGTGGATCCTGACAGAGGGGTCTTCTGCAACCGCTTCCGCGATAACGGCTTCGGTATCTCCGAGCGAAATCTGTTTTCCTTTGTAAAAAACAGCGCCGTCTCTATCGATCCATATTTCCAGATTCTTATCTTCCTGGGTCACTTCCGGGGCTTCGGCTTCCGGATAGTCGATCTTTATCTCCCGCCTATAGTTGATAAGGGATATGAGCATAATAAAAATGAGAAGAAGGAATGCGATATCCGACATCGAGTTGATCGGGACGAGCGGGTTTCTCCGCTTTCTTCTCGAAATGTTCACTGCTCCTCCATCATTCGAAATGAAAAGTTTTCGACTTCATTTTTTCTCACGAACTCGATGATATCAACGACGTTCTGATATGGAGTCATCGGATGGATCGTCAAAAAAAGAGTCATGTTCGGCCGCACTGCGATCTGTCTGGATATCATCGCTTGAAGATCGCTCGTTGTGATGGTCTCGTTGTCGTGTTCGAGGTCCCCGTCTTCACGGAGGGTGATTTTTAATATGTCTTCAACATTTACAATTTTAGCGGAGTCTTTTCGAGGCAGCCCCAGTACAAAGCCTGTGTTTATCGTAAAGACGGCGATTACAATAAAAAAAATGATGAGCAGAAAGGCGAGATCACTCAATGCGCCGGATTCGGCAATGTCGATTCTCTTTCTTCTCTTTGTCTTGATGAGCATCAGTTTCCAGCTTTACTCTGCCTGTACACCACTGTTGTGCTTCGAAAGGAGGATGCCTGTGATTATCTCACTTCCCGATTTCTCAACTTCCGCTGCAAACTTATCTACAACATGGGTGAAAATGTTGTAGCCGGTTATAGCTACAATGGCGATGGCAAGTCCGAACGCTGTCGTGATAAGCGCTTCGAAAATCCCTCCTGCTACGAGCTGGGCATTGACATCGGCCGCGTTTGCGATAGCTTTAAATGCACCGATCATACCCGAGACGGTCCCTAAGAAACCGGTAATCGGCGCTATGGAACCCAAGGCAATCAGAAGGTTGAACCCACTCTCTAAGGTGCCGATCCTGTCGGCCGCTTCCGTCTCCATGGCCCGTTCCATTCGGGCCTCACCGAGCGGGGCCACCGTGATTCCCGCCAAGAAAATAGGCGCACCCACCTTTCTCTTGGAGTATTCCCTGCAGGTCCCGGCAGCTCCATCTATATTCCCTGCCTCTATGTCCCGCAGGACCTCTTTGTGTATATCATCCACTTTGAGATTATGAATGAGAAGAGAGATGGTTTTCTCGACGATGATGCTGATCGTGGCAACCGAGAAGAACATTAACGGCCACATGGCCCATCCCCCCATTAAAACGAACTCTTTCAACGACACTGTATCATCCTCCTTCGCGTAAACGGGCTTTATCGAGAAGTGTGTGCATTACATAATCAAGATTGCTTACAGTATACCAGAGCCTGCCTGCTTCTTCCCAATCGCGCCACATTGTGCCGCTGTTTCGCAATGGAATGAGATTCTCAGGAAGCAGTTCAACCGAATATCCCGTGCACCACCGTATTCCGGCACCGAGGGCCCGCTCTTCACAGCACTCTTCCCGGCACGATTGAAAAAGACGGTTTTGTTGTGCGAATCTCCGTTTTGCTTCCGGAAAGAGTAGGGGAGCGGCAGTTTGGGAATAGTCTTCTAAAGAATACCATATTTCGCGTTCCATCTTTTCATTGATAAAACCAGTAGTCTCTTCGATTCGGTCTATCCTGTTCTTTACTTTACTCAACCCGTCGTCACCCCTGAAATAGGTGTCGAAGTAGCGGACAGCCCCTCTTTTTATATTCCATAGTGTAAAAGGATCTTGGACCCTGAGAAGAAAACCTCCTCCCCGGTCTGGTTCTTGTTTTTCGAGAGTGTACGTCCCCGATGCTTCATATATGCCTTCCGTCCATCCGTTCGGCCAGTTCGTAAAAAACCGTACGGTAGTAATATAAAAGATATACGCGCTCTCTTCTGACACTACATCGCCGGTAAAGGTTGCTCCCGGAAGGAGAGGCGAGCGCAATTCCCCTTGCAGCTCTCCTGATTTGTCTTTTTTAACGATAAAGGTCGCGAGATCGGCAGGATCTTCAGTGCTTAGTTTTTCCGTAACGGTTGCACAGCCTGTAAACAGCGCGGATAGAAGGAGGAGAAACGCGAAATGCACAACGGCCGTTTTTCGTTTGTTACTGTATGTTCTTTTTTGCCTCGGTATGCGTACGTTCATCATCTTCCTCACTTATAACGAGAGCCTGAATCCGATACTCGGGATGGGGATCGAAAACGAAGATGAGGGTGATTCCTGATCTTCTCCGCTCCAGAGGTTCGTATCGACATCGTCCGCGGGGAGGAGCTCATAGAGCAGGGGAGAGAGGACATCTTCGACGGCAATGTATAATTCCCACTCCAGTTTGGAATCTTTGAAATAGTTGTGGAAAGAGACTTTGATATCGAGAGGAAGAGCGATATTAGTACGAAGGGTGTCGGAGTAGTACGATTGGCGTGAATACATTTCGGCAATCGTCGTTGTTCCGTCAGGCTCTTCAAAATATCCCACAAACATCTCCGTATCACCGTACTCCAACCTGGGTATACCGGTTGCAAAACTGAGTTTCGTGGTAAAGGTGACCCAGGCAGCCGGTTTGATATTGAGTAGGAGATTTAAGGTGTTAAAGCGATGGAATGACGGATAGTACCATTCTCCGCGCGGCTCTGATGTATCTTCGATACCGTCGGTTTCCGGATCGAGGTACCGGGCAAAAATAAAAGAATAACTCAACAGCCCGTCAAAATAACGTGAAGTCCGTCTGTCTAGAAGGAAATCGAATCCCGCCGCGTGTCCGATACCGTCATTATGTATGATATCTTCCTGCAATCCGCTCTCTTCGTCTATAACGGAGTTTGTGTAGAATCTGTCGAATATGTATTTATAGTATCCTTCGATTTTAAACTTAAATCCCGCGGCAAGTCCTATTTCCCACCCGATAATGGACATCACTGTTTTCGGCATGGCAACATCAAAATCCTCGAGACCCGTATCCTCTGAAATCTCATTTGCTTCAAAGGGTGTTTTGGAGAACAGCCCTACCCCTGCACTGAAGACATGCTCTTCGAAAAAAGGCCCTTCCCACGGCGGAGTAACCGCAAAACGGAGCCTCGGTCCGAGGACCGGATAGGTGTTTAAATCATAACCTTCAGCACCCATCAGGTAGCTGTGGTCCAGCCTGACCCCCGCTTCCATCTCGAGTAATTCCGGCACCAAAAAAATTGAAGAGTTTGCATAGATAAAAGAGGTGAGCAGTTTGTTGTCTTCCGCCTCGTTTTCAAACCGGGTTTTCCGATATACAGGCAGGTCGTCGTCATACTCGACGGACCAGAACTCTCCGGAGCCGGTGTTATCCGTTATGTCATAATACGTTCCTAACCCCGCCTGCAGCAGTACCCGGTCCGAGGGTGTAAAATCAAGATCGAGTCTCCCCTGGACGCCGTGTTTTATGACATTACTTTCGAACTCCGATTCGGTACTGACAAAAAAACTGTCTTCACCCGGAGGAACGAGGTATCCGTACTCTTCGAGAAACTCATCGCTGTAAAAATGGGTGCCGAACTCTTCTATAAACCCGTCTACGTCGGATTGCCAATATTCGTATCCGCCGAGAAGATGAATAAGAAGATTGTCTGTAGGGAGAAACTTTATTCCGGTGTTCGCGAACAGGTCCGTATTGTAGTACTTGAAGTCGAAGGTGTATGAAACTTCGGTGTTAAAATCGACATCCACATCCTCGAAGGCACTGCTCACTCCGTCGTTGCCCCAAAATCCGTTTATATACCATTCGAATCTATCCGTAGGCCTGTAGTTTGTTTTAAAATAGAAATCGTAGATGTATGGGGCCCGGGAAATGCCGGTAAGCATTTCTTTTAGAGTCTGATCATCGAAGAGCTCCGCGGAAGCATCAAGGACGGTGAGGGTAAAATCATAGTTGGTTAGTCTTGCCCCGGTAAAAATCCCGAATTGGTCCCTTTTGCCAATAGGAATTTGTAAAAACGTCTCGAATGTCGAAGTAGAGAGGACCGTTTGATATTTGAACCCTTCGTTCGGCGTGACGGTCGTCACATCGAGAATACCGCTGGTCGCCTGACCGTATTTTGCGGAAAAAATTCCTGTAGAAAACTTAACCGACTCGACGATATTCGGATTGAAAATCGAGAACGCTCCGCCCCAGTGGTACGGATATTTTACGACAAATCCGTCCATGACCGCGGTCACTCCATCCGGCGCGCTCCCCCTCACGGAAAGTGAAGCACCGAATGAACCGCTGTAACTGACGCCGGGCAGCAGTTTTACGGAGTTTATTACATCTTCGATAATGCCCATTTTAGCGGATGCTTCAATGACCTCTTTTTCAATCACCGTTGAAACTCCCACTTCCGCGTCGGTCTCTCCTGCCGCTTCTGCTTCGATGACCAGTTCTTCGCCCACCAAGACCCCTTCCATTATCATCTCAATGACAAGAGGGTCCTGAAAATCTTTTACCAGTACCTTTTTATCTTCGTATCCGATGAGTTCCGCAACGATAACGGCGCGTTCACCGGGAAGATCAACGGAAAGAGAGGCCTCCCCGGAAGCATCTGTGTACGCCTCCGCACCGGTCCCTGTTTCGACGATACGAACACCTTCCAGCGGAATCTCTAAGTCTCTGTCTAAAACGCGGATTTCAACTTGTTCAGCATGGAGGGGGAATGCCGTGACGGCTATAAAGAGCACAACGATACTA
>CAZKZZ010000022.1:16825-32379 GCA_964557375.1 uncultured Spirochaetales bacterium
ATCCATGAGCAAGATTACGGTCCTTTATTATTGCATTTATTGCATATAGACCGTACTATCTTTTTAATGTTGGTACGAAACAGAAAGTTTTTCTGGCACTATGTATACCTCCTCATCATCGTATTTATCGGGTTTCTGTTACTCACTATCGTTTTGCAGAGCAGAACAAGGCAATCATTTATTGATCAGAACAAGATGATGCTGCTCGAAGCGGGAAACTCGTTAGTGAGGACATTTGATCCCTCGATTCTCAGCGATCAACAACAGGCGCGGGAATACGTAGCTCGAGCAACCTCTGAGTCTGAGTTCAGGATTACCCTCATAAAGCCTGATGGTACGGTAATAGCCGACTCGAGTAATGATCCTGATGAAATGGACCTCCACAATCTTAGACCTGAGATACTTGCCGCGGACCGGGAGGATGTGGGTGTTTCGATGAGATTCAGTAAGACGGAACAAAAACATTTTCTCTATGCGGCCTTTCTGGTAACAGGTGAACAGAGGGGCTTTTTCAGACTCTCGATCCCGGTCGAAGCCGCTTTTGAAATAGCTGAAAATCTATCGATTACTTTTGTTCTCAGCGGCTTAATAATATTTTTAAGTTTGGCCGTTATTAGTCTGTTGTCGGTACGTACTGTTACACGCGGCGTTTCCGAACTTCGCCGGGCAGCAGAAGAATATACGAATGGCAACCTCGATCATAAAACCTATGTTGACGGCCCCCTCGAGATTGCTCTGCTTTCCTCCACGATGAATGAGATGTCATTTAATCTGCAGAAATCGATGCATACAGTTATGAGAAAAAGTGATGAGCAGGATGTGATTTTGGCGAGCATGTCCGAGGCAGTCATTTTATTGGATGAGCATCTTTGCATTAGAACGATTAACAGGGCAGGAGAGGCACTCATCGGTGAGGAACTGGCTGCTGTTACCGGCAAAGGGGTTTTGGATGTCTTTAGAAACACCGAGCTGTATCAATTTGCTTCTGATATTTTGATAGGAAAAGTACTGAAGGAAACGTTCATTTCGATGTATAGGATTGGGCTTAAGAATAACGAAAGTGATGTTATGTATCTTCAGGTTCACGGTTCGCGGATACCTTTGAATAGTCAGTCGGATTATGGAGTTCTCCTCGTCCTCAATGACGTCACTCGGCTGAAATTGCTGGAAAGAATCAGGAAAGAGTTTATAGCCAACGTTTCTCATGAGCTTAAAACCCCGATCACTTCGATCAAGGGGTTCGTCGAAACTCTGAGAACAACATCGATCGATGATCGGGAACAAACTGAAAAGTTTCTTCGTATTATCGAAAACCAGACCGACAGACTCCGTTTTATCATTGATGATCTTCTTATTATTTCCCGCTTAGAACAGTCTCCGGAAATCGGGATAGATAAAAAACCGAACTCAGTCACAACATTGGTAGAACATGCAGTAGAAGCTTGCAGAAGGGAGGCTCTGGAAAAAAATCTCGATATTATTATGAAAAGCAGCGGGGACGCGGAGGTGGCTGTCAATGAACGGCTTATCGAACAGGCCATTATCAATCTCCTCGATAATGCAATAAAGTACAGTGACAAACCGGGAAGAATTACTGTTGCGGTTTCCCCTCTGCCGGAGCAAAGAAAAGTAGAAATCAAGGTAGCTGATCAGGGGAGGGGAATTCCCCAATCAAGCATCAGCCGGATATTTGAGCGGTTTTATCGGGTGGACAAGGCTAGAAGCAGGGAGCAGGGAGGGACCGGACTCGGTTTGTCCATAGTCAAACACATAGCTCTGGTCCACGGCGGCGGAGTGCAGGTTGAAAGTGAACTGGGCAAAGGAAGTACGTTTTATTTCTATTTGCCAATTTTAACATAATTCTAACAATAATTTAATAATTGTAATTTATACTTTACTCTTTTTTTTAAATTTGTGACTATACCTGTGGAAAGTCACAATGAATGCTCTCTCTGTTGCCTTAAAAATAATAGGAAGTTTAGGACTCTTTCTCTTCGGTATGAAACTGATGAGTGAGGGAATCCAGAAAGCTGCCGGCGACCGTCTCCAGTCTATACTGAACTTCATGACGAATAACAGGTTCTCGGCTGTTTTCACCGGGTTTCTTATCACAGCGCTTGTTCAATCTTCGTCTGCTACTACGGTCATGGTAGTCAGTTTCGTTAATGCGAGTCTCTTGACACTTGCTCAGGCTGCAGGGGTGATCATGGGGGCCAATATCGGGACTACCGTGACGGGATGGCTCGTTGCTATTCTGGGGTTCAAAATCAACATTACTGCAATTGCTTTGCCGGCTGTCGGTATAGGAATTCCGTTTCTCTTCTTCAGAAATTTCGGGAAAAGCTCCTGGGGGGAGATACTGATCGGGTTCGGCATCCTGTTTATAGGTCTTTCGTTATTAAAGGATTCTGTTCCGGATATACGGGACAACCCGGAAATGCTGCACTTTTTGGCCCAATATACAGGCGGGGGCCTCGGTAATTATCTTCTTTTTGTTGCTGTCGGGACGATCCTTACCGTTCTGGTCCAATCTTCGAGCGCGGCGATGGCCATCACGCTTACCATGGCTTATGCAGGATGGATCGATTTCCAGACCGCGGCAGCTATCGTGCTTGGTGAGAATATCGGTACAACGATAACCGCCTTTATTGCATCGTTCAGTGCAAATACAACCGCGCGGAGGGCCGCCCGGATACATACGATCTTCAATCTTTTGGGCGTATTGTGGATGATGTTCTTTTTCACCCCGTTTATAAACTTAGTAGATGCAATCGTGCCAGGCTCGATGAGCAGTAGTGAGAACATACCGGCCCATTTAGCTATGTTCCACACCATGTTCAATATAACCAATACGTTTATCTTTATCTGGTTTATTCCTCAGCTGGCGGCAGTGTCAAAAAAACTGGTAAAGGCAAAGGAAACGTTTACTGACAAGTACCGGCTTCCCTATCTCGCTTCGGGCCTCCAGCACACTCCTGAAATCATGGTCGTCAAAGCACAGGGTGAAATCATGAAAATGGCGGGAATCGTAGAGGAGATGTTCAACCATTTTACCCATATATTTCTCAATCCAACAAAGAAACTCGGCAAGAAAGTCGAAGAGCTCAAAGAAATGGAGAATTATACGGACGATATGCAGGAGGAAATTTCCGGATTTCTTGTTAAATGTTCGGCCGATAATGTGAACGATAAAACCACACAGAATATCAATGCGATGATGCGGATCGTCAGTGAGCTGGAAAGTATAGGCGACAGCTGTTACAACCTTATTCTTCTCGCTCAAAGACGATACGAAAAGAAAATCCGCTTTCCTGAAGAAGCGGTCCAAGAAGTAGAACCGTATCTGCATCTAGTCAATGAGTTTCTGCAGTTCAACAAAGAGCGGCTCAATAACCCCTTATCGGATGAAGATCTCCGCCGTGCTCTTGATATCGAATATGAAATAAATGAAAAGCGTGATGTTTATAAAAAGAGTTCGAGAAAGAGATTGAAATCGGCGGGGCATGTAAAACGGGAATTGCTCTATATCGACTTTATCAAGCATTTAGAACACATAGGTGACCATTCGCTCAATATCTCCGAGGCGCTTCATAACCTGCAGTGATCATACACCGGCAAGGGTTTCCTGCTCTTCGATATCGATCGCATCCCAGGGATAGCAGATCCACATGTCTTCCATCTCTTCCCCTGCAAAATAGTACGAAACAGTGTCCGGAATCGAGCCGCGCTTCTCTTTTACCTTGTTATGGAGGACCGCCACTGCTATCTCTGCCGGGTCGTGGCTCAATAACTCGCGGAGACAATACTCCAGGGTAACTCGTGAGTCATCAACTTCATCGACTAAGAGAATTCTTTTCCCCGTCAATTTTTTCTCGACTTCGTCTATCCACTGTATCTTGCGGGGCGATTCGGAAGGTATGTTGTTCATATCGTAATAGGCTATGCCTACCGTGAGGATCGGTTTATAAATAAACGTGCGCAGTATCCGGGCGGGGATGAACCCGCCGGTCCCGATGGCAACAATAACATCAGGCTCGAATTGGGACCGCTGCACCTTGTCGGCCAATTTTTTGATTGTTTTATGGATATGATTGTAGGTTATGTAATACTTTGAGATGGCCATGTGGGGCCCAGTGTACCGAAAAGGGTAAAAATTGTCTATCTAATTTTTCTCGAGGGAGTAAAACTCCGCGGTCCGCTTATGAGCCTCTTCTTCACTGTACTTCGGAACGAACCCGAAATCCTGTTCCGCCCGCTTTGATGTAAAGGTAAAATCCGTGCATGTGTACGTGACGGCAAATCTGCTTACCTTCGGGTTATACCGGTAGAAGGGACGGATAAGGAAAGCAATAATCTCATTGATCGTACCTGCTGCGTACATGAGCCATCCCGGAATCCAGACGTTTTCCGGTTTGAGCGTGTATCCGGCTTCGGTGAGCAGTGAATCGAAAAAGGTAAAGAAGTTGGATGGAGGTGCGTCGGTAATAAAGTATTTCCGGCCGTGGAGATCAGTGTTTCCCCCGAGAAGTGCCTTTGCAGCCAAAATATGAGCGTAGGCGGCATTACCCACATAAACATGCTGGCTCTTATGTGTTCCGTCTCCGATCCGCACATAGAAGTTTTTCTCCGCCATATTCATGAGTGCTCCAATGTGGAACGGGTCTCCTTCTCCGAAAATGTCCGCCGGCCGCAAGGTCACCGCGAGGAGTTTCGATTTATCGATAGTGCTCATCAATGCTTCCGCTTCCGCTTTGCTCTGACAATACACGTTGGGAAACCGCTTCGGATACTCGATACTTTCATCGACATCGACCGTCGGTTTCCCGCTGAAAATTGCATCCAAAGAACTGGTGTATACGAGTATGTTGACTCCGTTCTCCTCACACGCGCGAATTACATTTCTTGTGCCCTCGACATTTATGGACATCACCTCTTTCTTCGAGTGGGTCCCCCAATCCACTATGGAAGCTAAGTGGAAAACGATATCGATATTCCTGCACGCCTCTTTTACTGCTGCATAATCCCGTATGTCTGCAGTGACATGATCAACTCCGGCAGGAAGTCCCCGAGGCGCGGAGTGTATATCGAGTGAGGTGATCGAGCTCGGGATTAGCGGGGAGTTTTGACCGATGAGCTCTTCTATCAAACGTCTGCCTAAGAATCCCGCCCCTCCGGTGATCAGAACATTCGGTTTTTCAATAGGTTTTTTCATGCAGTAACCCTTCGGATGTAAAATTATGAAAAATGAGTACTGACTTTCATTTTGTGATCATATAGGATATTCCAATGCAGGTAAAGGAATCTTGGATAAAGCAGATCTATCTTCTCAGGGGAGACGAACATGTTTCGTATGAACAGTTTCACGCCCTGATAAATGAGAAGGCGGAAAGAGTTGCAGGGGCGCAAGGAGTTTGCGGCGTCAAAATTACCATAACAGCCGAACCTCCCCCCCGCTGTTCGGTTA
Source organism: uncultured Spirochaetales bacterium (assembly GCA_964557375.1). Classification (GTDB taxonomy): domain Bacteria; phylum Spirochaetota; class Spirochaetia; order SPDA01; family CAZJBZ01; genus CAZKZZ01. The sequence continues at coordinate 22,290 of CAZKZZ010000022.1, forward strand.
TCCCTTTCCGAAAAGAGAAAATCGCTGCAGTTTCGGTATGGTTCGATTCCGCCCCTGCCGAGGGTGGCCCGCTCGAAGCACTCGAAGCGCCCGAGCTGTTCGAGGCGGACGGCAGAGTACGCGGTTTTGAGGTAACGGAAGCCGTGCCTGTCTCCTACGAAAAGGATTGGGAAGACAAGAAAATGACTCCCGGTGTGGGGCTGCTTACATTATTTAAGCGTAGAGAAGGGCTGAGCAGAGAGGAATTTCTCCGTAGATGGCATGAGAGCCACACCCCTCTCTCTTTAAAGTTCCATCCCCTTTGGAACTACAACCGGAATGTCGTAGAACGGGAAATCGGTACTGATCGAACAGCGGGCAGGAATACAGCGGACGAGAATACCATAGAAGGCATTGTTGAAGAACATTTTAGAGAACGGAAGGACCTGCTCAATGTGTTTCGGTTTTTCGGCCCTCCATGGATCACTCTCTGGAGGATGATGCGTGTTCTCTTCGACAGCCGCTCCTTTATAGACTATCCGACAATGGAGCCGTACCTTATAACTGAGCGGTGGATAAAAACTCCGGAGGGTTAGTACTAACCGGGCTTGTCTCAGGGCCTGTCTCAGGCTTATTCGCGACAGGTGCGGTTTCTCCCCCGGTCCTTTGCTTTGTACAATCTCCTGTCTGCTAAATCGGTTAGAGAATCGAGGTCATCGGTTTCGCGGAAATCGGAAATACCGAAGCTCATGGTAACTGCGAGCCCGCTTTTAACGGAATTCCAATCGTATTCAACGATGCGCATGCGAATTTTTTCACATATCTCGTAGGCAGTAGCCTTGCTCGTTTCCGGGAACAACAGCAGAAACTCTTCTCCTCCATACCGTGCAACATAATCCACAATTCTAATGGTCACTTTCAAAATCTCACCGATTACTTTAAGGACCTCATCTCCCACCGTATGTCCGAATGAGTCGTTTACTTTTTTAAAGAAATCGAGATCACCGATAACCACGGAGAAAACACGGTTATATCGGTTCGCGCGTTCCCATTCTTCAATCAGTCTCTTGTCGATATACCGTCGATTGTGGAGCCCGGTAAGGCTGTCTTCATTACTCATCCTCTGAAGAAGCTTCTGCTGATCAACTATTGTTTTTTTGTCCCTCACCCCCTTTATATAGGTAGTAAAGAGTATTTGAGAGAGAATCATTGCCAGAATAAAAACGAGATTGCCGTTGATGTAATGTCCGGTGAGCAGGTCCGGATCATCCTGAAAATAGGTTACTCCCGCCAACAGCAGAATATGAGGCGGGATGAATATAATAATCCTGTAGACGAGCGGAAGATATGTAGCAACCGCTATTCCCAAGACGGCAATGATATAAACAGTGATTTCGCCGTGAATACGTTGATCGATTGAAGAAATAGAAGCGGAGAGGAAGAGGATAAAGAAAACAAAAAAGGAAAAATAAAGGATATGAAACCGGTTTATTTCTTCCGGACCGGAAAGCTTGAAGAGATAGAGAAAGAGGAGAAAAAACCCTAATCCGCATACGAGGACAATATGAAGATAAAAAAGGTAACGATACCCTTCGTGGGTCTCCAGTGTTCCGTCTGCCAACCTTTTCAGGTCAATCGCGAGGAGAAACAGGTGTCCGACGAATAGAGCGATCCCGTACCACTTTGAACGGGTAATATTGATGTAAAAAACGTCCTTGAGCAATTCACTATGGTCTTCAGATCTAATTCTTTTTAACATCATTACTTCTACGGCAAAATAATAGAGAAATATCGGAGGAACTTCAACGGTTTGGAATTGTATTGATTGCTTATCTGTTCTATGATTACTAACAGGAGGAAAGAACTCAATGGCCAACAATTTATATATAACGGGCACCGAGGCCAAAAGCGGTAAATCAGCCGTATCCCTCGGGGTTATGGAAATGCTCGTACGGAAAATCAACAGGGTCGGTTTTTTCAGGCCGATTATTAATAGCGATCCAAAAAGCGGGGAACGTGACGCGGATATAAATCTCATAGCAACACATTTTAATCTGGATACACCGTATGAACAGATGTACGGCTATACAGCCGAGGAAGCGAACCGTCTGATCTCTGTGGGAAAGGATGAAGAACTGCTCGAAGGAATCATCGGGAAATACAATGCTCTCAAAGATCAGTATGATTTTATTCTCTGTGAGGGAACGGATTTTGCCTCTTCTTCTGCTGCTTTTGAGTTTGATATAAACGGTGAATTGAGTAAGAATCTCGGGTCTCCGGTTTTACTGGTAGCAAATGCCTATCAGAGGAGCCCGGAAGCTATAGTCCATGCAATAGAACTTGCACTCGATTCGCTCAACGAGATGGGGTGCCAAACAATCGCTACTATAGTAAACCGCCTCGACCAGGAAGAGAAAGACAATCTCATCAGCCAGATGCGGGAGGGCGGCTTTACCAAAGAGCAGCTTGTCTATGTTATCCCGGATGAGGAGTTTCTCGGCAAACCCACTGTGGGAGAGATCGCCAAATTTATGAACGCGAAGGTTCTGTATGGAGAGGAACAGTTGAACCGGCATGTATTCAATTTTACGGTTGCCGCTATGCAGCTGCGCAATTTTCTCACCCGGATAGATTATGGGGCGATGATTATCACCCCGGGAGACCGTTCCGATGTTATCGTTGCTTGTTTGGCTATCGCGTCTTCGAGGACCACCGAAACTATTTCCGGGCTCATGCTCACCGGCGGGCTGTATCCGGAAGAACCGGTGTGGAACCTGATAAGAGGTTTCCCCCGCATGGTCCCGATCATGGCTGTCGAAGAAAACACATTCCCTGCAGCATTAAAAGCGAACCAGATTCATGCCAAAATCTCTCCCCGGGATGATGAAAAAATATCCCGGGCATTGGCCCTCTTCGAACAGCACGTAAATGTGCCCGAGCTCGGTGAACAGGTGGTAACAACAAAAACGGGGATTGTTACACCAAAGATGTTCGAGTTCGAACTGCTCCAGAAAGCAAAGGCCCGAAAGCAGCACATCGTGCTCCCCGAAGGTGAGGATGAGCGGATTCTCAAAGCAACTGATATCCTTCTTCAGCGGGAAGTAGTGGATATTACCCTCCTCGGAGACAGCCAGCTCATTCACGAAAAGATTTCTCAACTCGGATTGGAAATCCCTGAAGTTACCATTATTGAACCGGAACACTCAGAAGATTTAGACGATTATGCCCAAACCTATTACGAGCTTCGCAAGCATAAGGGAATGACCATTGAACTGGCGAGAGACACGCTTTGCGATGTCGGTTATTTCGGTGCGATGATGGTGTATAAACGCCAGGCCGACGGCATGGTCTCCGGTGCAGTACACAGCACAGGTGCAACCATTTTACCTGCTCTCCAAATTATAAAGACAAAGCCCGGTTGTTCGATTGTCTCGAGTATTTTCTTCATGTGTCTCGACAATGTCCTTGTCTACGGTGATTGTGCGGTAAATACCAACCCCAGCGCGGAACAGCTTGCGGAGATTGCAATAAGCTCTTCAGAAACCGCAAAAACGTTTGGTGTGGAACCGATCGTAGCGATGCTCTCTTACTCTTCCGGCGAATCGGGAAAAGGTGCTGATGTTGATAAGGTAAGGGAGGCGACCCGGATTGCAAAAGAGATTGCAGCAGAACGGCATCCCGAGCTTCTCATCGAAGGTCCAATGCAGTATGACACTGCGGTTGATTTAGAGACAGCAAAAACAAAAATGCCGGGTAGTAATGTGGCCGGTAAAGCGACAGTCTTTATTTTTCCCGATCTCAATACAGGAAATAACACGTATAAGGCAGTTCAGCGGTCAGCGGGAGTCGTGGCCATAGGGCCCGTACTTCAAGGGCTGAAGTACCCGGTCAACGATTTAAGCAGGGGATGTACTATTCCCGATATTGTTAATACAGTAGTCATAACGGCGATCCAGGCGCAGGAAGTAGAGGCGAACGAATAGACGTTGATATTCGATCGTAATCACTGTATATTCTAGAAGCAAGAGATTTTGATGTTTAGCAGGAAATGGGGAAAAAAAGCCGCCGCTGAAATACCTGAAAATAATGGTGAGAGAATCAGTACAATAGAGCGGCAGATTCAGCGAATGGCTGTTCCCATGATTCAGCTCTGCGGCTTCGCCCTTAAATCTCGCAAAGACCGTGCATTCCCCTGTCCTGAATATTTGAGAAAACTCAATACCGAAGCAACCAGTATGGAAGAGCTCGTAGACGGATATGGAGCTCAAAAGAATGAAAAATGGTTCCCGTTTCGGGAAGTTGTGGCCGCTGAAAAACTGTTCTCTGCAGTCAATTACAATCTGTTCCACGTTCAGAAATCCGCGCATCGATATAAACTTCTCGATATCGGAGAGGATTTTCGCGGAGATACCCGGAAAGTACTCAAAAAGCTGAAAAAAGGTATTATCGCCATAAGCGAATCGATGATCGATCAAGCGAAACGGTGCGGAATCTATGACGCGAATGTAAGCGCGAAATTTGATCGATGTGATGAAGACCGTTATCCTGTCATGCTGCCCGCGGACCGAAAAGTCCGGCACGTGTATAAAATAGGCGAGACGGTCGTATATCTGGCCACTCAATTTCTGAATCTCTCCGAGGAGCGGACCGTAAAAGAAGTATTGAAGAATCGGGAGAGCTGTGATTATGAATCCTGCATCCCTTCTACTGTGAACGAAGAGAAATGCCGGTTGGTCGAATCCCGGTTTCACAATCTTCAATCACTGTATGATACATACATATTCGAATCCGACATGGAAATTCAGAACCGTAATCTTCCCTACCTGCGCGGCCATATCAGTGTTATTTACCATATGCTGCAGATGGCCACGGATATCGTACATTATTATATCCGGCATATGAGTAAACTGAGCCGGCGCACCTTTGCTGAATTGAAACTCCCGCTTTCAGAAGAAGAATTACTAGAAACACTGTACGAGTATTTTCTCCACTATGCTAAGATCTATATGGATTCTGCTATGCATCTATGCAGGTCCATGATAAAGACCTACTCGCAAGAAAAGGAGATCACTGTACCCATACCAAATTACCGCGGCTTTCACGTGCGTCCCTCTACTCTCATTGCAAAGATCGTCGCCCACTACGGAAGTACGGTAAAGATGTATTTCGAGGGGAGGGAATACAATGCCGGAGTCACATTGGAACTCTTTAGAGCGAATGAACAAATCAATGCGATGAAGAGGCGGTACATCGGAGATGTCTTGCGGAAAAGGCCTGAACTGAAGGTGCCCGTCCCTGAAGATAAAGAGAAGAGAAAACAGGACCTGCAGTATCTGTTTCTTCAATTGATGAACGAAAACGAAATTATTCTTTATGACAGCCATCTTCCCTTCGAAGATATCGAGCCATTTGAAGGGGAGACGATGACCGACCTTGCCAGTCGATGTATTAAACATTTTATGTCTATTGCAAAAATGGATGTAAACAGCGACCTTTCGATAACCTTCCGAGGTGATAACAGGGCATTAAACGACATCAAAGTACTTGCTGAAAACGGCTACGGAGAGGACAAGTTCGGGAACAATATCGTCCTCCCCCGGGAACTCTCTTATTTGAGAAGATGAGCCGCGAGCTCTTCCGACCCTGAAATCAGGTTTTGTATAAACACGGTAAAATCATTTATCTGGCTGCGGGGAATCCTGAAACCGATCGCTCCTTCGTGACCGCCGCCGTTTTTGATATCAAAATGAGAGATCACAGTACGCAAATCGAATGTTTTATAATGCTCGCTCCTGCGCATTCGAAATTGGACAAGATCTGAAGCAGCAGGTGGATCGTAGTAGCCGACCAGACTTAGGTATCTGCTCTGTTCAGCGAGGTTGTCCGCTACAGTTCGGGCAATAGTAATAATGGTGTCCTGATCAAAATGAGTATTGAGATAATGTGATTGTTCACTGTCGAGTGCGACATAGTGGATAAGGCGGGACTGGACCTTTCGACTTATCATATAGTTGAAACAGGCTTCTTCTTTATCGGACAACTTGACAAGTTCTTTGTACACCTCATCCATATTGGAAAAGTTCGAGGTCCCCTCGAAGGTTTTCTTGGCAAGCATCTCATCAAACATATTGCTGAAGAGGTTGTAAAACCATTTTTCTTTCTCTGATTTTAAATACTTTCCCATTTTTGAATCACCTGTAATTCCGGTCAATACCGCTAAAACAAAATTCCTGGAAAAGAGATTGGTGATTTGGTATTTTCTAAGAATGTTTTCATGTTTCTCAAGTTTGAAAGCGAGCAGTCCGATAAGCTCGCACGTGGAAGAGGCATCGGTGACAAGACGGTATCCTTCATCCCCAATGTATCCGCTGTCCGCACCAAGATGATGGTCGAGCTCGATTATAAGCGGTGATGCTGAGCTAAATAGAGGCTGAATCAGTTCTTTTTCCATCAGCATGGTCGGTTTCGGGGTGTCGAGGATAATAACGGTATCGATATCTTCCGGCAGGTTGCGGCAATCGGTGATCAGTTCTATGGAATTGTGCTTGCAAATATTCAATAGATATTGAAAGTTGGTGTGGACTTCAGAACAGGTAAGCAGGTAGTTGGTTTTCCCGAACTTGCTGAGTAAGAGAGCAAAGGCGACCATAGAAGCTATACAATCTTCATCGGGGCTTTCATGGCCTACGAGAAGAAAACTATTTCTCGAGATAATCGCCTCAATAATCCTTTCGATTATTCTGTTTCTCTCTGCAATTGTCGTTATTTTTGTCTTTTGCAGCATATTTTTCTGTCCTCATTTTTGAAAAACCATTGCCCGGTTTCGACCCTGCTCTTTTGCAGCATATAACGCTTTATCGGCCCTATCGATCAGCTCGGTAACGGAGGATGCATGTTCGGGAAACGCTGCTATACCAATGCTGGAAGTAATGTGAGTAAGCGTACCATTCTTTTGTTTAAGTATTGTTAATTCTCTCAATTGTGCGCAAACTGTATTGCACAGTTTCAATGCATCCTCTCCGGAGGTGTTCGGCAGAATGAACGTAAACTCATCTCCCCCGTATCTGATAAGGAGATCTGTTGTTCTAAAGATTTTTTTGAACACAGCAACGGCACTCAATATAATCTCGTCTCCCGTTTTCTCTCCGTACTCCTTATTGAGTGTTCCGAAATGGTCCAGATCAACCATCGCTATGGCCAGGTTCTGTTTTTTCCGCTTGGCAATTGAAAATTGGTCGTTTAGGGCACTGTCGAGAAATCTTCTATTGAAGAGACCGGTAAAACCGTCCGTTACGGCCCGTTTTCTTGCCTCCTCTCCCCATTGAACCATGTCACTCAAGAAATTACTCGTGCTGCTGAGCCGTTCCGTCGTAATATTCAACATGCGGTACATTATCTTGGTAGCTAATTCGGGATACGTGTTTATCAACGTGTAAAAAACATCACCTTTGAGTGTGAGCAGTCTGCATTTCTTTTTTGCATAGCAGGTCGCTGAGCGCGGCGCATGTTCGAATATGGACATCTCGCCGAAAAAATTGCCCTGAGTTACCGTACTTATTTCGAGGTCCTCGCCCGTTGGGAGTTTGACAGTAATGGCGATTTCACCCTCCCGAACGATATACAGCTCATCGCCCTTGTCTCCCTCATAGAAGAGCACCTGTTCCGGTTCAATTGACTGCTCTTCTATTCGTTCGGAAAGTGTCAATAACTCTTCATCGGTCAGATTGGAAAATATTTCTATTGTTCCGAGAAATTGTACCATGTTGTCGTTTACAGTTTTCATTGATCGGCGTCCTCCGGGAAGAGGATCTTGTTTCCTCCCCGGGCCCTGCCGATCAAGGGCAATGCGTGGGCTTTTTCGATCAGGCCGAGGCTCTTTTCTTCATGGTCGGGGTAGAGTGCGATACCGATACTCACCGAGAGGTAAAAGTCACTGTTTGCGTTACCGGTTGCAGTGATCTCACTTATATCGAGTTCACCGAGCATTGTTCTGATGGAGCGGGCGAATGAGGCCGCCTGCTCTCTGCCCGCGCCGGGATGTATGATGCAGAGCTCATTACCCATATACCGGATGACTACATCCTCTTCGGAGACCATTTCCTGAAGGGCGGCTGCCATTTTCTGCAGTGCTTTATCTCCTGCCTCGTGACCGCAGTTATCGTTTATCCATTTGAAGTTATCCGGTTTCACCATGAGCAGAGCGAGAGGAGAGCCGGGATCGTTTAGGTAGGAACTGAGATTTTCTTCGAGAAACGTTTTGTTCAACAGCCCGGTCAGCTTGTCTCCGTATACCTGTTTTCTCAGTTCCTGTACCAGCGGCGAGTTCTCCTTGATCAATGAATTGGTATTCCTGATTCTTCCCGCAATAACCTGTAAAAATGTGTGAAGAACGCGGGCGGATAGTTTCGGGTAGGACTGGAGAACTTCCTGAAAAGAAATGCCCTCTTTCGGAAATTGCAGGAGGGAGGTATCAGTTTCGGCAATGGCTGTAGCGTTATGTTCTGTATTCTGGAGCAGCTCCATCTCGCCGAAGAGTTCTCCGGAAATGAACCGGGCTAAATCGATCTGTTTATCATCTTCGGTGGTCCGGGTAATAAGGATCTCTCCCTTTTCTACCATATAGAGGGCAGTCCCGGGGGAGCCGGTCTCGAAGACAGTATCTCCTTTTTTCAATCTGCGGAAACTGCTGTTTTCCGCGATAATATCGAGTTCACGCTCCTGAAGCGGAGAAAAGATGTTTATATTGGCAAGTAAAGCACGTTTTTGTGCTGCATCTGCTTTCGTCATGTTTGCACCTATTTGCAGCGACTACCTTACTGAAATTCCGATTGCAGGGTGATGAGGAGGTTTTTAATTGCAGATCTCATGCCTCCTCTTTCCAAATACTCATCAATAATTTCCTGAGCTTTCCGCCTGTTGCCTGCCTTTACCAGCGCAAATGCCGTCTCTTCGAGAATCCGGGGGTTAAACGGCTCTTTGTGGAGAAGCTCCTCCAAAAGCCCGATCGTTTTCGGCCAGTCTCCTCGTATTTTGTAGATATGGGACAAGCCGAGTTTTGCATAGAGGTCATATCCTACCTGTAAAGATTTCCGATAGTACTGTTCGGCTTTGTCTAATTCTCCTAAATTGCGGGAGGTATCGCCTGCCCTGGTCAACAGGGTTTGATTGAGGGGCTCCACCTCGACGAGCTGTTCCCAGACTTCCAATGCTTCGGTATACATCCGCATTCCCCGGTAGCTGTCAGCCAAACCAAAGAGGGCTTCTCTGCTCCAATCCGCAGTGGCTGCCGCTTTTTGAAATTTATCTCTTGCTTTCTCGAAATCCCTGTTTGCCAGGGCCTTATTGCCGGCCGACAGCAGTTTCTGAATCGATGTAGATTTCATAATTGCATATCCTAACCACATACTAATCTACCTTGCCTCGGAATGCAAATCTATTTTGGGGTTCATTCAGGACCGCGGATTTGACGCAGCAGAGAAAGGCTGGTATAGTAGAGGGAATCCACGGGGGTACCAGTGAATATAGGAAAAATCAAGTCTTCAATGGAAGCGATGCGGGAGATCAACAAGCGGGTAAGTGAAATAGCGGATGAAGACCCGCTGGAAGCACTTTTTATCCTGAAAAATCTCAAAGTGGAAGAGGGGCTGAACGAGCAGCCGCTTATGGCAAAAATCCTTCTCAAATTGGCCGAGAAGCTCGATTTTGCCACCCGTCAGCACTACGCGGAGAAGGCAAAGATCTATAAATCGATGATTATCAAACTCATAGAAGAACTCGAAGTCAAAGAAATCTACGATATCGTAAACAGTGATTTCGAAAGAAAGGCCCCATCCTCCGAAGACTTTCAGGAAGAGCTCGTCGATGATACCCCGTTAGAAGAGTGTATTACGGTGTTCAAAAAGATGCGCTCATAAGAGCAGCTTTTAGGGGATTTCCAGGTCGGGCCCGTCGAGGGAGGGAGTCTCGATTTCGTCATTCGAGGCGTGATCGGCAGGTTCAGCCTGCTCCGGAGCCGGCTGTTCACTCATCCCTGCAATCTGGTCGGCAACCCGCAGATAATCCGCCGCACCGATACTTTTACCATTGTACTGAAAAATGCTCTTACCGAACA
>CAZKZZ010000023.1:0-14355 GCA_964557375.1 uncultured Spirochaetales bacterium
ATCAATGCCCGCGCGGACGAACTGGGGATGATCGGTAAATCGTTTTCCAATCTGATCGAATACCAGAACGAGAAGGTCTCTATTGCAGAAAAGATAGCCGACAAAAATCTCAAAGTAGAAGCTTCAGTATCCTCGGAACAGGACGCGTTAGGGAAATCGTTCTCCGAGATGGTCTCCTCGCTCAATCTGATGTTCGGGCAGTTCAACTCATCGATCGAACAGGTCTCCTCAGGGGCGGACCAGGTAAGCCAGGCCAGCCAGAACCTCTCTCAGGGCGCCACCGAGCAGGCGAGCAGCTTAGAAGAGATTACCTCTTCTATCAACGAAATTAACAGCCAGTCGCAGGGGAACACCAAAAACGCGGAAGAGGCAAATGCTTTAGCCAAAAAAGCGAGCCAGGATGCAAATGCCGGCAGTGAACAGATGACACAGCTTACCGAAGCGATGGAAGGCATTACCTCTTCTTCCGAGGAGATCAATAAAATCGTAAAAACGATCGACGACATCTCCTTCCAGATCAACCTGCTCGCCCTCAACGCTAACGTCGAAGCGGCGCGAGCCGGGAAATACGGAAAAGGATTCGCCGTAGTAGCCGAAGAGGTGAGAAACCTCGCCAACCGGAGCGGAGAATCGGTCCAGGAAACCTCCCAGCGGGTCGAAGAGGCAAACAGGAATATACAGCTCGGAAGCGAGCTCGTAGAGAAAACATCGAAACAGCTCGAGCAGATCGTTGACGGATCAAATAAGGTCGCCGATTTTCTCGATGAAATAACCCAGGCAAGCAGAGAACAGACACAGGGGATCGAACAGATCACCAACGGTCTCGACCAGATCGACGAAGTTACCCAGTCCAACACAGCCAGTGCCGAAGAGAGCGCGTCCTCCGCGGAGGAACTCGCCTCTCAGGCCCAGCAGCTTCGTGCGATGATTGCACAGTTTGAGTTGAAAAACGGTGGTGGAGAATCGAGGATGATCGAAGCGCCTAGAGGCCGGGAACAGAGTACCACATCTCAGCCCAACGCTTCTGCAGGTACCTCCTCCCAAAAACAGACACAAAAACCGAAACAGCAGAAGAAAAGACCGGATAACGCCCAAGCCAAAACGCAAACCTCCGGGACATCACAAAAGCAAGAATCTGCAGGCGGGAATCAGGCATCCAGTGAACAATCCTCCAACCGGTATGAGACTACATCTGATCAAAACGAGAACACCGGAATTACAACGATGAAACCCGAAGATGTGATAAAGCTCGATGATGATGATTTCGAACAGTTTTAGTGCACCATCCCGGCCTAAACGGTCCTCGTAACCACTTCACCTTTGCGCTCACCATCCCGGTGAGCGCTTTTTTTGGTTATTCGGATGTACAAAATTTCGTGAAAAATGTATACTCTAACCATGAATAATCTTATTGAAAAATCCCGACGGAAAATAGGAGAAATCCAAACAAATTTCGTGCGCAGTCAAATGTATTCAATCCATTGGGAATCCAGACTTATTGGGCTAAAAGGAGCCCGGGGAGTTGGGAAGACGACTCTCCTGATACAGTATATTAAACTAAACTACTATCATGCCATAGATACTGTTCTGTATGTAAGCTTAGACGATCTTTGGTTCTCTGAACACAGCTTGACTGAGTTAGCAGACACTTTTGTAAAAAGGGGTGGAAAACATCTCTTTTTAGATGAAGTACATAAATATCCCCAGTGGTCTACGGCAATAAAAAATATTTACGATGATTACTCAGACTTACAAATAGTCTTCACCGGATCTTCACTCTTAGAAATTCTCAATGCTCGGGCTGATTTGAGTAGAAGAGCAGTTGTATATTCACTGCAGGGCCTCTCTCTGCGCGAATATCTTCACATTATAGGGGAACTCGAATTCCCACCGGTTAGCCTATTCTCACTTTTTGAGGACCACGAATCGCTGTCTGAAGAAATAGTTAAAAAAACGAAACCTTTAAAGCATTTCAATACCTATATCACCACGGGATATTATCCCTTTTTTCTCGAGGGAGAGCAAACCTACGGAATGAGATTGGAGGAAACAATACTGATGCTCCTCGAGGTTGAATTACCTCTTCTAAGGAATATTGAGATTTCCCATATCATAAAATTGAAACAACTCCTTCATATAATAGCGGAGTCTGCTCCTTTTATTCCGAACATAACAAGATTAAGCGATAGAATCGGGATACATCGACAAACCCTCTTAGGATACCTCCACTATTTAGAGGAAGCAAAACTAATACATATATTATTCAAAAGGTCTCGGGGGCTGAGTGCTCTTCAGAAACCGGATAAAATCTATTTGGAAAACACAAATCTAATGTACCTATTCCAAGGTGTACAAGCAGATAAAGGGAACCTTAGAGAAACCTTTATTGTCAATCAATTACAATATGGCCATAAAGTACAGTATACCGAACAAGGCGATTTTTTAATCGACGGGACCTATACTATTGAAGTAGGGGGAAAAAACAAAACCGCAAAACAGATCAAAGGAATATACAATTCTTTTGTTGCAGCTGATGACTTGGAATACGGCCACAAAAATACGATTCCGCTTTGGCTTTTTGGTTTCCTCTATTAATACTGTACAATCCTCTGGGTACCTTCGGTTAGAGTTCCTATAACTCCCCGTTTTCGAGAAACGAGTAATACAGACCGGTTGATGAAAACACCACATGATCGAGTAATTCTACACCCAGCGTCTCTCCCGCTGCTTTTATGCGTATCGTCACTTCCCTGTCCTCCATGCTCGGTTCGACATTTCCGGAGGGGTGATTGTGAGCAATTATTACAGCAGCCGCCCTATCTATTATCGGGTCTGCAAACACTTCTCTCGGATGCACCAAAGCGCGATTGAGAAGCCCCACTGAAACCACTCTCGTCTTTATCACCTCATGAGCTCCGTTTAAGGAAAGGCAGAGGAAATATTCCTGAAGGCGGTCTCCGTAATGCCTCACCAGAGGGAGTACATCACCCGGAACGGTGATTTTATGTTTTCCGGGCTGCCACCTTCTTCGGAAAAACTCCAATTCAGCGAGCAATTGAATTGATTTCGCCTTTCCCATACCCTTCACGGTCAACAACTCGGCCAAGGTCGGATCGTTGTTCTTCCGGTCCAAATATTCCAGCAGTTCTGCTGCAATTTTTTGAACATTCCGGTCCCGTGTTCCGGCCCCGATAATAATGGTAAGCAGTTCATGATCACTCAAGGTCGCGGCCCCAAAGGCGGCCAGACGTTCCCGCGGTCTACTCTCTTTCTCCATTCTGAGGATACTCTCGTGTATTTCCAATTTTTCCTTCATATACCCTATATAACTTAAAGATTTCCGCTGCTGCTTCTAAAAGAATGACTACATTGAGAAATTAGTTGACGGATTGTCGATCCACTGCATACAATGGGAGACTATGAAAATTACACCGATTCTTTGTATTACCTTATTTGTCATTGCTGCAGCTGTTTCAGCACAAGTGCATAGTGAATCTTCCGGTCCGGCTCCGTCTCCCGCCGATGTCGAGAAACCTCTCGAAATCAAACAGTGGTATGAGACCCGTTCCGGTGTTATCTACGCAATAACCCGCGAACGCGGATTTCTTATATCACTCGATCAAGGAGCAACCTGGAAGCCGCGGAACGACGGGCTGCCGACTCATATAATCTACCCGTTTAAAGGGGAGGCGATACGTCCGCTCACCGCTCTCAGTGTCGACCCTCGTGCGGAACACAGAGTAGCTGTAACCACTTCTACGGGTCTCTACGTAAGTACGAACGCCGGTACAACCTGGGATGAACTTCCGATACAGGAGCCGATCAAAAAAAGCGCGTATATCACTGCAGTATCACTCTGCTCGGAAAACAAGAACAGATATATAATAGGGACTTCGTTCAGCGGTATTTTCGAGACAACGGACGGCGGCGAAACGTGGGAAGAACGACCAGAAAATCTCGATATTCTCTACCGGGGAGCCGGATTTTATGAGGACATTACAGGTGTCTCGACAATCCCTGCCAACCCTGACCAAATCATTATTTCCTGCGGTTTCGGGAACGGGATCTACCGCACGAGTGAGAACGGTATTTCGCTGGAGCGAATTCCTTTTCCGGGTGACAAGAGACGGGAGCATATAAAGGCACTCATACACACAGTACCTAATAGCGGAGAAACCGGGGGAGGGAACCTCCGGATTATCACAGATGACCGGACCTGGACATACGCAACTGAACGTGAGGCCTGGGACTGGGAAAGACACCCGCAGTTTGCGAAACAACCTGAGCCGGATACCCGTAAAAAAGAACGGTTAGCGCGATCTTCACATCGGTTCGGGATATATCTCGGAGCGAGAAACGGAAGCGGAGAGACGCTCGACGGTTATCTCGATTTTATCGAAGAACACGAATGTAATGCATTAACAATCGATGTGAAAAACGACCGGGGCATCATCACCTACAACACGGAGCTCGGCCTTCCTCGAGAAATAGGAGCGGTATATGAACAGTTCGATCTAGAAGAGCTGCTCAAAAAGGCCCACGATCGGGGCATATACGTTATCGGCCGATTAGTAGTATTCAAAGACGAGAAACTCTACCACTACAAAGAGAATAAATACGCGATCTGGGATACCGACGATAATGGTCCGTGGGGATACCGCTTTAAAGTAGAAAATGAAGAGACAGGTGAAACCTATATCGAACAGAGAGAGTTCTGGGTCGACCCCTATTCCGAGTTCGTGTGGAATTACAACGTAGCACTGGCAGAGGAGTTGGAAGAGCGGGGTATGGATGAGATACAGTTCGATTACATCCGGTTCCCCTCGGACGGGGATTTTAACGGGGTCGAGTACCGTTACCGGCGGGACGGTATGATCAAAACCGAAGCTATTGAATCCTTCCTGAAAATAGCGAGGGAAAAGATTTCAATACCGATCAGTACCGATCTCTACGGCTTTAACTCATGGTACAAAATGGGCAATTGGATAGGACAGAGCATCGAGGTTATTTCTCATTATGCCGATGTTATCTGTCCGATGTTCTATCCTTCCCATTTTCCGAGGTCTTTTATGGAGAAAACGCCCTATCTCGATCGAGCCGAGCAGATCTACCGGGAAGGCAGTGACCGGGCTGCTGTAATCGTGGAGGGGCGGAGTGTTATCCGGCCTTACATTCAAGCGTTCTTGATCGGCGGTGAGCTGAAGTTCGAAAAACCGACCTACACGAACTACCTAATCAAGCAGATCGAAGGTACCCTTTCCTCCGAAGCATCGGGGTTTACCCTGTGGAACAACTCGAACCGGTATTATATGGTAACGATTCCTCTCAACAAATATGTAAAACGGGACTCACAACCCGAAGAGGGGAAGGAGGTTTTGCTCAATTAAGAGTGCTATTGCAACCCCTCTCAGTAACATTGTAGAATCCAATTGACGTATGTTTATCGAATCCACGCTCATTCTTCTGTTCATTTTTGATATAGCACTGATCGTGCTTATCTATTCTTACAATCCTGCCGCACCGACGAACCGGTTTTTGAGTCTTCTCCTCATTCCGATAACGCTTACCAATTTGACCATACTTTTTCTCCATTCCGCACAGGAAAACCTGCCGGTACGGATCGGTCTCAACATTGCTATATGGAGCGTGATCTTTTTTTTCCCGCTGTTCTATCACTTTTCGTTTTACTTTCCCCGGAAGAGCATCCAAAAAAACACACTCCCGAAACTGCTGGTTTTCTACATAACTCCGATTATCATAGGGGTGCTCAATCTCATTTCGGTCGGTTTCGAACCGGACATCCGTTTTTTCAACCGTATATTTGCATTAACCTCGGCCGCGCACGCGGAATCCGGATTGTACCTGTACCATTTTCTCATGCTCATCTACATCCTGATCCTGCTGACCCTTACCACACGCCGTTTAATACGGTCTCTTAAACTCCCTATACTGAAAAAGGAACGGCAGACGATTTTCCTTATTCTTACCGGATTTATCCCCCTCTCATTTATTCTGTTATTTAATTATTTGCTCTTTTATCCGCTGGGGTGGGGAATATATCTCTATCTGATCGCGTCGACTACTTATACCGTGTTCTTTTTATTTCTTTTACTGCAGTTCGGCTACATTGAACGGAAATCGCTTGTTCGGGTGTTTATTATATATCCGCTGGTAATCGGCGGACTGCTTCTGCTGTTCCAGTTTTTTCTCTCCGATTTCAACGAGCTGCTTATAGACCTTTTCAACATTAACAACGCATTCTTAATGAGTGTGGAGATATTGGTTTTCTTCGCGGTCCTCTCACCTCTAATCCGAAGCCTCGAAAATCTGCTGGGAAGCTCTATGTTTCCTATCAGAACAAACTTTCACGAAGCACTCCGAGACGCATCCATAGAATTGGTGCATATTATCAACCTCTACGATCTGGACAAGTTTTTATCTAAACTTTTTCTTGGAGAATTGAAACTTACTCATTTCTTTTTTCTCGCAAAGGACGATCAAAGCCACCGATTTCAAACCTTGAAACACGCTCCGAGCAAATACAAACCGGAGTTTTCCGAATACGGCGAACTGGTAGTTAAACTAAAGAAAGAAAAGAAGATTCTGGATATTCAGCAATTATCATTGTCCTGGTCGGGTGGGAAGGAACTCCGCATACTGGATTATTTTAAGATTACGATCGTGGTCCCGCTGGTAGAAAAAAACGACCTTGTCGGTATATTGCTCTTAGGCGAACCCGGGGTGGCCCAAACCTGGCATTTCCCCGAAATAGAAGCTCTCGAATTATTCGCCTCAGGGCTATCCATCACCATTGCCCGGTGTAAAATGCACCGTCATGCCCTCGATATCGAAAAGCGGCAATCCAATCTGGAAAAACTCGCAGTCTTAAGCGAATTGTCATCCGGCGTTGCACATGAGATCCGCAACCCGATGTCTATCATAGCGACCTCAGCGGAAACAATTGTCAATAAAGAGCTGTCTCCCGAAGAGACAAAAAAAATAGCGGGGTACATTCAGGAAGAAACAAAACGGATGTCCTATCTGCTCAATAAAATACTTCTCTCCTTTTCACCTCAGA
The DNA here is from genome assembly GCA_964557375.1 of uncultured Spirochaetales bacterium. GTDB lineage: Bacteria > Spirochaetota > Spirochaetia > SPDA01 > CAZJBZ01 > CAZKZZ01. The sequence goes on from CAZKZZ010000023.1 coordinate 7,079, forward strand.
CCGATCTCAACAACGCCTCTACGGACGTCTGTGAAGTAATATCACACACGTTCAATCTGGTAGGTTCACAAGCCAGAAAGAAAAACCTGCGGTTAGTCTGTAATTGTAAAGCAAATGAATCAAAAGCGTATATCGACTGGGCGGCCTTGACCCAGGTGTGTCTCAATATTATCCTCAACGCTATCGAGGCAACCCCTCAAAACGGTACGATCGAGGCGAGAATAAAAAACAAGAGTGATACCGTACAGATACGATTTATCAATGATGGCGAAGTCATTCCCGAATCAATCAGACAACAGATTTTCAACCCTTTTTTTACGACAAAAGAAAACGGTACCGGGTTGGGGCTTCCGGTTTCTAAAAGATTGATACAAGAGGCAGGAGGGCAACTGCGTATATTGCCGTCAAAAGAAAAAACGATTTTTCAAATTACCCTTCCCCGTGTGGTTTTTAACCATAATGAGCAGGATACCGAGAAAAACGGCCTGCGCACCGCAAACACGGCAGGGAACAGGTTTGATTTAAAGAGTTTGTGGAAAAAGAGTTCATCATGAGTACCGTTGTTATTATTGAGGATGAAGAAAAACTGCTCGATTTAATGCTGTTCAACCTGAGGGAACGGTTTAATGTGCAGGGTTACATAGACGCCGAATCGTTTTTATCTTCATTCGACCCGGATGTCGTTTCCTTAGTAATAACCGATGTGAGGCTTCCCGGCATCGACGGCATCACTCTGTTGAGCAGAATCAAGAAACGGGCACCGCATATTCCTGTAGTGATCATTACAGCTTTCGGAAGCATAAATCAGGCAGTAAACGCCATCAAACTCGGGGCGTATGATTACCTCACAAAGCCGGTTTCGATCGAAGACCTCGAAAACACAATTGACCGTGCTCAAAAGTTTATTTCCAGCATCGATGTATCCGCCCCCCTTTTTCCTGAAGACGGCACGTTTATTACCAAAGACCCGAATACATTAAAACAGTGTGAGCTCGCGGCAAAAGCTTCTCCGATGAAAGTGCCGGTCCTCATTCTCGGCGAAACAGGGACCGGAAAAGAATTGATTGCGGAGATGATCCACAATGCGAGTGGTCGAGAAGGAAATCTGGTAAAAATCAACTGTGCCGCCATTCCGAGTGAATTGCTCGAAGGAGAGCTTTTCGGTTATAACAAGGGGGCTTTTACCGGGGCTGACGCCTGCTACGAAGGAAAACTTCGATTAGCGGACAAGGGAACCCTGTTCCTCGATGAGATAGGAGAGATGAACGAAGCACTCCAGGCAAAATTACTTCGTGTTATAGAAACGGAGAGCTTTTATCCGGTAGGTGATAACGCGCTTTGCAAAGTGGACCTCCGCGTTATTGCCGCAACCAATAAAAATATAAAACAGGAGGTCGAAAAAGGAACGTTTCGTTCCGACCTGTATTACCGGCTGGCAGTGGTACCGATCAGAATACCGCCGCTTCGTGAACGGCCCGATGACATCAGACTGATAGCTTACAAAATGATCGCGGAACTTGAAAACAACGGGAAACCTCTTACAAAAGCCGTCGATGAGACCGTATTCGAGCAGCTGCAAACATATAGCTGGCCGGGCAATGTAAGAGAATTGCGCAACGTACTGACACATATGATTCTTCTCAGTCCTAACAAGCGAATAACCTTAAAGGACCTGCCCGATGAACTCTCTCCATCTGAGGAAGACGGGCATCAACCCAATTTCGCCCACCACATAGCAACTCCTCAAACGTATGAAGAGTTGAAGCAGAAGAAAAAAGAGATAAGAAACGAAGCCTACACCGAGCTGGAAATAAATTTTCTCATCGAGGCGTTAGAAAGACATGACTGGAATGTCTCTAAAACAGCAGCGGCGGTCGGAATCGACCGCCGCCTGCTTCAAAATATGATTAAAAAGCATGGAATAAAGAAGAATAGTAACTAGACTTTTACTTCCTCTTTCTTTTCTTCGGTTTTATCTTCAAACCGGGACCCGTATTTCTCACCGAGTTTTTTCCAGTGGAAGAGATTCTGATACTCTTCTTTTTCCTTGTACCATCGGTCGTTCGGATCGTTAATGCGCTTCTCCCATTCGTCTTCGCGAAGATTCTTATACTCTTCGGCGTAGTTATCGATCCACTCGACTACATTGGGGTCCCGGATCAGGTCTTCGCCGTGTTCATGGCCTTCACCAACCCCTTCTCGAACCACTTTACGCAATACTTCCGGATTATCGATAATCATACAGGGCCGTTTGAGGTTTGCTTTCTCATTGTAGGGGAATTCCGCCCGTATTGCCTTGAAGTAGTCGGAGTTGACAATCTCTAAGAGCGGTTTTTCTCTGATGTTGTCCTTCCCGAAATGGGCAAAAACGCACGGTTCTACGTTTCCGGAGTTGAGGATGTGCAGATACTGCCGTCCTCCGGCAAGACATCCGCCGACTGCATCCCCGTCGTTCCAGAAATCGGCCAAGAATACCGGATATTTGTCCCGCATCTGTTCGACCCGGTTGCCTGTATATACCCGCTGTTCAGGTGTTGGAACGAGATCGAGAATCGGGTCTTTCCCGACCGGCATGAACATGAAATACCATCCGAACAGTGCCCCTTTCTTAAGGAAATACTCCAAAAATGCATCATCAGTTACTACATCGATGTTGTGTCTCGTATAGGTTACACTTATGCCGAATATGACCCCTGCTTTTCGTAGGTTCTCCATTGCACGATTAATTTTCTTCCACATGCCTTTACCGCGTCTCTGGTCCGTCTCAGCTTCCCATCCTTCGACACTTATGGCAGGGGCGACATTTCCCAGTTTTGCCAGGGTCTTTGCAGTTTTCTCATCGATAAACGTTCCGTTTGTGTAGGTGAGAAAAAACATATCATTGTACTTTTTAAAAAGCCTGAGAAGGATGTCTTTCATAACGTACGGTTCGCCGCCGGATATAACGATAAAATAAATTCCCATATCCCGTGCTTCACCTAACACCCGGTCGAGTTCCTCTTCACTCAGATCACCGTGCTTGGTATAGAGCCCCGAATAACAGCCGGTGCAGTTTAAGTTACACCGCATCGTAGGGCTGATAACCAGCAGATTTGGAATGACATTGTCTTCTGATTCTAACGAACGACGTTTTCTTCTTCCGTCGATAAACTGATTGATGATGAGGTTCTGAACAAGGCTCCGTTTGTAGGATTTACTGGTTTCATTTCCTACTCTCAAAAATATCTTTGAAAAGTTCGTTCCCTCTTTCAAAGACCGGTCTAAATTGGTGAAAAAGTTCGACACTCCGGGGTCATTATGAATTTGGGGCTGGGCTTTGGTAATATCGAGTAATTTTCGAAGATCTTTCGGATTTCCGGTGAGGCTCTTCGCTACCTTGTTACGGATTAATTTTTTTAATAATGTATTCTCAGTTGCCATATGCTCCTCCTGCTTATACACATGCATGTTTCATGCCAACAAGAGCCGGTAACACAAAAAAATTATATAAATCGTTACATAATAAACACTTACTAAATAACAAGTCGCTCATTACGATAGAAGAAGATCATAGCGACGGATAAAAAGTGCGAACAAAATATTCGCACCTTCTCATCTCATTGACCGAAAAACATCGATAATTAATTGTATTATAATACATTACAATGTGCGAAGATCTCCTGCTTATCCTTCCCGGAAAATGCTGACGCCTATTTTTTTCGGGCATCCAATATTGGGAGATGAGGTCGAAAAATTTTCAGCAGAACCTCGACCTGAAAAAGGCAGAGGAAACGTACGAAGAACTATTTTAACATTGATTAAATCGAGGATTCAGCCGCGGGGTCGATGTTTCCGTTTCTCTTTGTCGAGCAGGGCCGCCTTGACAATCGAATCGTGAGAAATCTTCGACCGTATTTTTAATACCGCCTCTTCTACTTTCTTCTCTTTATCGTATTTCTGTTCGAACAGTTCCGGTTGGTCGGGAATTGAAAGCGGTTCGAGTGATGCCGCCCCGGCACCGATAAGCCGAACCGGTTCCCCTCCGTTCCACCGCTTCTCTAATAGCTCGAGGAGTACGGAATAAAACTCTTCTGCCGAATGGAGGTAGTGTTTCATCGTTTTCTGTACCGTGGTAGTCGTAAAATCTGAAAAACGCAGTTTGAGAAAAGCTGTCTTGGTTTTAAACCGTTCCTCGAATAAGCGAAACATTACCTGGTGGGAAATATTTAGGAGTGTTTTTTTTATGATGTCTCGGTCCTTAACATCCGCTTCAAAGGTAACCTCGCTGCTTATCGAATGGCTTTTAGGCTCTTCATTGAAAATCCCGGGATCCGTCCCCCGCACCGCGTTATAGAGAAAGGCGCCTGCCGCTTCTCCCATCATAGACTGCAGCAATGGTTTGGAAAACTCTCTCAGCCGGGGAATCGTAGTGATATTGAGCTCATACAGCCGATCGAGCGTTTTTTTCCCAACTCCCCACAGATTCTTCAAAGGGATGCTGTCCAAAAACTGTTCTTCCCCTCCGGGCGCTACCCTCCAGAGTCCATCGGGCTTGTCATACTCCGAGGCCATTTTAGCGACATATTTGTTGGGAGCAATGCCGATGGAAAGGGTCAACCCGGTGGAAGAAGACACCTGTTCTTTGAGCCTAAGGGCGGTTTTTTCCGGGTCGCCGAACAATCGTTCCGTGCCGGACATGTCCAGAAACGCTTCATCAACAGAAATTTGCTGAACACGGGGAGTATAATCGTCGAAGATCTTCATAATGGTCCGAGAGACTTCCTGGTAGCGCCGCATCCTTACCGGCAGATACACCCCGTCCGGACACCGGCGATACGCTTCAGAAATAGGCATGGCACTGTGGACCCCATACGTACGGGCCTCATAAGAACAGGCGGCCACAACCCCACGGGTCCCGGGACGAGCTCCGATAATTACAGGTCTGCCTCGGTATTCCGGTTTATCGACCTGCTCGACCGAAGCGTAAAAAGCATCGAGATCTACATGAAAAATAACTGCCATTAGTACCGTGATTCATATACAGACTGCAGCGATTCCAGCACACCGACTATCTCCTGGTTGGTCTCAGTGGTTATCCGACGTTCTACCAGCGGCTTCATTATTGAGGCATCGGCACTTTCCAGCATTCCCACTATGAAATCCTGCAGTTCCCGCTCACCTGCCGCATCGACGATGAGAGCGAAATCCTCTCTCGACCCCGCTTTGGCCAGAGCATAGATGATTCTCCGTTTGAGCGCGGTATCAATCGAGGAGAAAAGCAGGGAGGGGCCCAATTCAGTGGTAAGGGGAGAACCCATGTCACCTAACGTTTCCAGAATAAGGACCTTTAAATCGACATCCTCACTCCTGCGGAAGCTGTTTCCAAGTGTTGATTCCGTATCATCTCCGGTAATGGAAAGCTCCCTCACCGTTTCGACCGCTGCCTGTTTGAGGGCGATATCCTGTTCGCGCAGAATAATATTATTGAGGGTAGAAACAACTTCTTTCGGTGTCTGTCCCAGTTTTCCCAAAGATTTTATCGCGTAATACTTGAGCATTGCGTACTTTTCACCGCGCATCTTAGCCGTGGTGACCAAGGTCTGCCAGGCACGAAGCTGGGCAGAATCGTATCCCATTGCGCCGAGTGTCCTGACCGCATTGATACGGACGGCGAGTGGTTCGGTCTCACTCGAAACCAGCTTTGTCAGTTCCTCCGCGATTCTCGGATTGGCACTTGTTCGGATACGGTAGAGCGCCCAGGTTACATTCTCTTTCATCTCCGGATACGGTTTCTGGAGCAGCGTATAGAGGGTGGCGACGGTAGACTCATCAGCAATTTCTGCCAGCACCTCGGAGCCGGTGGTTAGGTACCGTTCTTCCTCGGTAGACCGCATCCCTCTTGCCACGTATCCCGCAACGTTACGGGGATCAACTTCGTACAGGTTTATAAGCGTCTGCTTGACCGCACCGCGGAGCTTCTCGTTCTCAGAGCCCAAATGGGCAATGATGTACTGCAGCGCTTTTGGTCCCTCACTGTTTTCTCCCAGTGCTTTGATTACTTCCGCTTTGAGCGGATCTGAGGTGTTTTCGTCCCGGAGCATATTGATAAAGGTGGCCAGTGTGCCTGTATATCCGATTCTATTGAGGCCGTGAATAACTGCTGTTTTCACCTCTTCGGTTTCATCAGACTTTAGAAGGGAGACCAGGAGATCACCGGATTTCGCTCCGGGGAAATACGAGAGGCCCTTCACACTGATAATCTGCAGTTCCGGATTTTCATGCCGCAGGTATTGCTCGAAAATAGAAAAAATTCGATTACCGGTATTCCCGTCCCGGGCAAGATTTAGAAGAGCTTCGAGTGCCGGTTTTTCGAGATCAGTCCGAATAGTCTCTTCTTCTGATTCCGGAAAAAGAGAGAGGATCCGATTACGTCCTTCATCACCCCCAATTTTGCCTATCGCACTGATGACCACACGTTTTTCCTCTGCGGAAGAAGTTTTCTCCAATTCCTGAGAGAGCAGGTCGAGGGCTTGTTTCGTCCCGATATCTCCGAGGGCTTTAATCGTCTCCACCTTGAACTGCTGTTCATCGATAAGATCAATCAAATAGGGGACCGAAGAGCTGGATTCCAGTTTTCCGAGAGTAGTAATGGCGGTTTTCACTTTGTCCGGATTACTCGACTGTTCTTTCGCCACCGTATTGATCATGCTGTTTTCCAGGACTTCAGCATCTTCACTATTGAGGTTATCGGGAAACGGATACCCCTTATCGATCATGGAAAACAACTCATCCCGCGCCTCGATAAACTGTTTTTCATAACTCTGTCCCTCTTTCTTATACGCATGCACCATGGTTGCGATAAGACTATTCATCCGTTCCAGTGCTTCTCTGCGGGCGGATGGAGTAAGATAGATACCCCCTTCTCCCATTTCCGCCTTCTTCTCGATTATTTCCTCGATATCGGCAATATAGGAGAGGCTGATGATTTCAGTGATGGGCCCACTCGTGGTTTCAAGGCTTTCTTCGACCCGAGCAAGTTTTTCCATCGAGATGAATTTGTAATTATCGATGAGAAAATCGAGAATCTCCTGGACCTGGATAATGGAGTCTTTTACTTTGGAGTCCGGGACCGTTTCGTCGATTTCGATAGACTGGTCCTTCTTACCGTTTCCGTTGAGATCGATATATCCCTCGTCCAGTTCGGGAAAAATCGACTCGAGTTCTCTGCCCAGCTGGTTATTCACCACCTGTGCGGCAGCGTGTGTTGTAATGAATAATACAAGAATTAAAGCGTATAT